>NZ_AKIS01000130.1:0-34925 GCF_000277005.1 Pontibacter sp. BAB1700
TATCAAAAAAACGCCTGAAATTGTAATTTACAAAGCTTCATAGATTAACCTCGTAACAGTACCGGAAGCCTAACCTTGATGCTGCTTTTTAAAGTACTTGTCATAGATGACATAGCCTACAAAAAGCACCAGGCTAATGCCACCTACCCAGATCAAGCCGTTCATCAAACGATCATCATCTTCGCCGAGCCAGGCCAATAACACGGTGAGCGGAATAATGCCAGCCATAGTGGCTCCAATGAATTTAAAATACCCCATTTTGGTAATACCGGCAACGAAACTAACCGCATCATTGGATAGAAAGGGGGAGATACGGGCAATGATCACCGCCCAAATTCCATACTCTGACACAAATCCACACACCTTCTCTTCGGCCTTATGCCCGATGATCCTGCGTACTCCTGCCTCACCTAGTCCTCTGCCAATTAAATACCCGACAGTGGAGGCGACCAGCACAGCGGCCAGCGCAATAAGCGACCCCCACACTGGCCCATAAGCAATGATGGCCACTAACATCAGCGCCACCACATTGATGACCAGCAAGAACATCTGAGCGACCATGGCCAGAATAATGAAGAATGGTCCCCAAAAGCCAAACTGCTCCACCCAGGAAGAAATGCGCTCCTCATCACCACTTGTCAATACTTCCCAGCCTTCCTGAATATTCGCCTGAAAGTCTGATGAAATAAAATAAGCACCTACCAGCATGGCAATAATTGCCGCCGTTACCAAGAGGGGCCATTTGCTTTGTTTTGTATCTTCTTGTTTGGTTGTCGTATTGTTCGCCATAAGGAAGTCTTTCGTTGTTTAGACGCAGATTATTTGGTTGAGGTTGGATGCTCGAGCATACCACTAGATTTGTTTATCAGGGCTGTCTGTTTGTACACCCTGCCCGGCTCGGGAGTGGCAAGCGAGTAACGCCAGGTATACTGTGGATTGACCAGTGTACTGCTCTGATGCCGCTGCTGCGCCGAGCGCTCACCTTGGCTAAGGGGAGGTTCTGCAGGTATAGCCACCTGTTTGTCGACATGCTCTCCGTAAAGCACAGCCGCTGCCAGTCCGGCCACTAGACCACCCAGGTGCCCTTCCCAGGAGATGCGTTCCTCTGATGGGAACAAACCGTAAAACAAGCCACTGTACAGAAAAAGTATAGCTAAAGAGATTGCCAGGCCCGCCCTGTCGCGACGAACGATGCCATTGAACAGCAGAAAACCCGCCAGGCCGTACACAACCCCACTAGCCCCTACATGGTAAGCATCACGGCCAATAAACCAGGTGAACAGGCCGCTCAGTACGTAGACCAGCACGAACACACGCAGTGCAACCGATCGATGCAAAAACAAGATAAAGCCGGAAAGCAGCACCAGCGGAAAGGAATTGGAAAGTAAGTGTATGAGACCAGAATGTATGAGTGGCCCCATAAACACACCGATCAGCCCCAGAAAGTCGCGCGGATGAATGCCTAACCAGGTCAGGTTCACCTCATTCAGGTACGAAAGCAACGCCACCAACCAAATGAGCCCTACAAACAAGGTGCCCGGCAGAAAACTGTAAGCAAAATGTTCATGTTCGGCTTTCAGGCTTTGGTGGCTCTGCAAAGGGGTTACTTGCATCATAGGGTTTTGTTTGGAGCAGATGTGATTGCGCTTTTTACTGTGCTCAGGCTATACGTACAAAGGTAAAGGCAAGTCATGGAGAAATAATCCCACACAGTGACAAGATACGGGCTGTAGGTTATAAATCGTATGCTATATCCATACTTTTCACGTTCTATATCGTAACAGTTCCATTTCAGCCTGTTGTTAAGCATATAAGGGTATAGTCAAAAAATCGATTCCAAAATTAAGAAGTATAAAAGGTGATTTCACCACCAGTACCATGCACGCTAATTCACTTCACCCTTTAGCCAGACGCTTGTCAGCACTAGGCCTTTGCCTGATGTGCTGTATGCTGTTGTTGCTGAGTTCCTGCGAGAGCTCAGACACTAGCGGGGCCGCTTATGCGCGTGAGGAAGAGCAAAAGCACGAGTTTTTCCCGGAAGAGGTCTCTTATACACGACCCAGCACCTTGGTGGAGGCGATTGAAAACCCATCACCTTGGGTGGATTCTGTATTCAGGACCCTGAGCCCTGAAGAGCGTATCGCACAGCTCATTATTATTGAGGCTTTTTCCAACCAAGGCCCAAAATACGAGGCCGACGTCATGAACCTGGTAACCAGATACAAGGTAGGCGGCATTATCTACTTCCAGGGAGGCCCTGTGCGTCAGGCTGTCTTGAACAATCGTCTGCAAGCCGCTTCCAAGGTACCACTTCTCATCTCGATGGATGCCGAAACGGGTGTGGGCATGCGCCTGGACAGCACCGTGCAGTATCCTTTTCAGATGATGATGGGGGCTATAGAAGACAACGGACTGATCTACCGCATGGGGGCCGAGGTGGCCGAAGAGTTCAAGCGGCTAGGTATGCACGTCAACTTTGCACCGGTGGCCGATATCAACAACAACTCCCAGAACCCCATTATCAGCTATCGTGCCTTTGGCGAGAACAAACTAGACGTTACAGCCAAAAGTCTGGCCTACATGCGAGGCATGCAGGAAAATGGCATCATCGCAGTAGCCAAGCATTTCCCTGGCCACGGCGACACGGATGTGGACTCACATTACGACCTGCCTGTGATTCCGCATGACCGTGCCCGGCTCGACTCGCTGGAGCTTTATCCTTTCCGGGAGCTGATCAAGCATGGCATTGGCGGTATTATGGTCGCACACATGCACATGCAGCAGCTCGACACGACCCACAACCTGCCCTCTACCCTATCTAAGCCCATCGTGACCAGTTTGCTCAAGAACCAGCTGGAGTTTAAAGGCTTTGGTCTTTACAGATGCCATGGTGATGAAGGGTGTTACCAAATACTTCAGTCCGGGGGAGGCAGAGGCACGCGCCTGATGGCGGGTAACGATGTACTGGAGCGCCTTAACAGTGTGCCTAAAGCCATTCAGGCAATCAAGCAGGCCATTGCCCGTGGTGACCTGTCGCAGGAAGAGATTGACCGCCGCTGCAAAAAAATGCTGGCGGCCAAAGCCTGGGTAGGTTTGGACAGGTATAAGCCTGTTGAACTGGAAAACCTGTATGAGGACCTGAACCCAGGTATAGCCGATAGTACCAACCATGCGCTGGCCGAGGCAGCCATGACCTTGCTCAACAACCGCAAGAACTTCCTGCCCATCCGCCAGAAAAAACGGCAGCGCATCGCCACACTCTCCTTCGGTGTGGTACGCCCCAGTATTTTCCAGCGGGAGATAAACAGGCATGCCCGCATTGACGCAGACTTTGTGATATCCCGAAAAGCCAATGCCAAAGAGGTAAAACAAATAAAGCAAAAGCTTAAAGGATACGACCTGGTGCTGGTGGGGCTCTACGGCCCGAGCGTGACGCCTAGCAACCGCTTGGGTTACTCTAAGGAAGCAACCGCCTATGTGACAGAGCTGGCCCGCTCCAACCGGTCTATTATGACGCTTTTTGACAACCCCTATACCCTGAACCAGTTCCCGGACATACACAAGAGCCGGGTACTGATACTGGCTTACCAGGCCCACATGCACGCGCAGGTGGCGGCAGCAAACTGCTGTTTGGCAAGATACCTGCACGCGGCAAGCTGCCCGTTACCGTCAACAGGCACTACCAGTATGGACACGGCATTAGCAAAGACAAACCGCTACTCGCCGTAAGTCCATAGTATCTTGTATGGGTGCTTTGCGTATTATGCCAAGTATAGGCATCGCCTGACTACACCAACCCTAAAACTGTGAAAAAGAAATGCTTAACAATAGAACAACTTACCTTATAGGCCTGCTGGCTGTCTCACTACTCTGGAGCTGCGAAGGAAACCGCACCGCTCAGGAAACAGAAGAAATAACGGTAGATGTACCCGCTGACACTGCCCGTGTAGAACGAACCGGCCGCACCGTGGGCGATCGGCTGGAGTCACTCCGCGGCTGGATGAACGAGAAAGTGGAGCGTGGCGACACGGCCATACAGCGCGAGATGCCTGAGATCAAGGAGGACTTCAGAAGACGCACCGCTGAGATAGAGCAGAACCTGGACAGTCTTTCAGCTGACTCCAAAGCGGAGTACGCACGACTGAAAGAGCGCTACGAACGCTGGGAAAACAGACAGGAACGTCGGCTGAACACCCCGCTCGATCGCTCTGAACTGGACCAGTGGGAAGAGCAGCTGCTCCGTGAGTTCAACAACATTGAAAACATAGCGCCCCAGGATATGCGGGAGGCATACCTGACCTTTATGGGCGTGGTACGGGCCAAGCGCCGCAACTGGACCCAGCACGACTGGGACTACGTGGACAATGTGTACGGACAGCTGAACCAGCGTCGCCGGCAGGTAGAAAACCAGATTTCCAACAGCGACAAGCTCAAAATCAGAGCCCTGCAGGCAGAGTACCTGACCCTGGAAGGTGCCGCCGATGCCCAAAGCACTATGCGCAATATGCGTAACTAGAGGCCTGGGAAAACTATTTAGAGGCTTTGTGGTTTAGGCCTTATACCTTTGCACAGGTATAGCCAATAGCCCTGGGCATGATTGCCTGTACCTAAATTAAAAGCAAAAACCATGGAAAAAGCGACATTTGGAGGAGGATGCTTCTGGTGTACTGAAGCAGTGTTTCAGGACCTGGCAGGCGTGCAGAAAGTGGAGTCCGGCTATGCAGGCGGACATATGGAAAACCCAACCTACAAACAGGTAACCTCTGGCACCACCGGACACGCAGAAGTATTGCAGATCACCTACGACCCTGCCATCATAAGTTATGATGAACTGCTGGAGGTGTTCTGGAAAACCCATGATCCCACTACCCTGAACAGGCAGGGCAATGATATCGGAACACAGTACCGCTCTATTGTGCTCTACCACAACGACGAGCAGCGCGAGAAAGCCGAAAGGTATAAGCAGGAACTGGATGCAGCGGGTGCCTTCAATGATCCGATCGTGACGACAATCGAGCCGCTGCAGGAGTTTTACCCGGCCGAAGACTATCATCAGAACTACTTCAACACCCATGGGCATGAGCCTTACTGCAGTTTTGTGATCAGGCCGAAAGTGGACAAGGTTAGAAAAGTGTTTGCTGACAAACTCAAGCCTGAGGCCAGAAAGTAGTCAAGCACAAAAGAAAAGCCTCAGCCGTCTTATAGGTAGCTGAGGCTTTTTTATACCTGCTATTTAGAACGCTACTAGCTGTTTAGCTGCACCCATTGTTGGGCGATGATGGTCTTAGCATCGGCAAAGCTTTCTTTGAGAAGCTCTTCCCGGGTATAGCTCACCAGTTCAATATCCTCGTGCTCATCCTCCTTGCCACCTCCGTCTGCATGCTGGTGCGATACTTCGGCATAGTATAACAGCACTTTTTCAGTCGTGCCGCCCGGCGAAGAATAAAAGGTGTGCAGGTGCTTCAGATTGTCCACGCTGTAACCGATTTCTTCCTCTATTTCGCGGGCAATACTGGCTTCAGGCTTTCGCCTTTGTCTACCATACCTGCCACCACTTCCACCAGGTCCGACTCTGATCCTACCCGAAACTGCCTGGTCAGGATATAGCGCCGCTTTTCTGTGTCGTAGACCATGGCAGCAACCGCTGTGCCTCTGTCAAATTGTTCCCGGGTAAAGGTGTGGCCGTTCTGCGATACTGTCAGTTTATAGATCTTGAAATAGCCATCGTAGGCTGTCTCTTCTTTTTTTAATTTCCATAAGGGCGAATATAGGCAATGCCAGGGTATAGCTTGCCATCAGGTATAGGTTAATGTGTATCGTTAAAGCTCGTTGTTTCGGAAGGCCGCTTTCTGGGTCCGTTCCGTCAGGCCAGACATGGAAAGCGGAGTCTCACTTTCATAGCCTTTCTTGGCTCGCTGTTCTCCGGTAGGGCCGGGAAGCATACGATTGAGCACGGCAAAAATATCGGTGGTAGTCTCCGGAGACAACCCGTGTACAAAAGCGCCAACCTTGGCAGGTATAGACGTCACTACTTCTGCATCCCCGTGTCGGCAGGCATCTAAAATCGACTTGGCCGATCGCTCTGCACTGATAGAGGTCAGCGGACTCGAGTCGGCTATTTTAAACAGGGTATATTCCTCCTCATGCTGCCCCTTCACGTTCGCATGGCGTGGGCTTCCCGTCTGCATCAGACCAGGCGAAGCACAGGTAACCGTAATGTTATACTGCTTCAGTTCGGCACGCAAGCCTTCCGATAAGCCGACCAACGCAAACTTGCTGGCGCTATATGGGACCAGGTGTGGCACACCCAACTTGCCACCGATTGAAGCGATATTCAGGATACGGCCGGCACCACGTTCCTTCATGGAAGGCAGCACGGCGAGGGTTGTGTAGAGTGGTCCCCAGAAGTGCGTCTGCATGGCTTCTTCAAAGTCCCCGACAGTCATCTCCTCCAGCGGTCCCGCCGTAATGATACCCGCATTGTTGATCAGCACATCAATAGGGCCAAACTCACGCTGCACCCGCTCGACAAGCTGCTCTACCTGCTCCTGCTGTGTTACATCGCAGGGCTGCACCATCACATCGGCTCCGTTGCCTGCTAGCTCCATGCGGGCATCCTCCAGCTGCATCTCGTCGCGTGAGCACAGCACGAGCCTGGCTCCTTCTTTGGCAAGTTGCCGCGCCATCACAAAGCCCAGCCCACGGGCGCCGCCGGTTATCAGCACCACCTTGTTCCGGAAGTTGTAAGCATTTAGTTTACGGGTAATGGCACGGGCTGCAAGCAAAGCGCCTGCTCCAGCTGCCAGCCACCACAGGTTTCTCTTCTGTTCTGTTTTCATAGATGTTAGGTATAGCAAATAAAGCCGGAAGCAGCATACAAACAGCTGATCTGGCTTTTTTGTCTACGGGAAGGCAGGGTATGTAGGTTCGGGAACCAGGAACAGCAAGTGTAGTGCTGCTTATTTTTTCTTTTTGAAAGGGTTTATGCCCTGACGTTTGCTTGTGAATACCTCGTTTTTGGGCATCGGGGTATAGAGCAGCTTGACTGATACCACGCCATAGTGATCTTTTGTGTTCTCTATCCGGGTAACATTGTCAAGATAGTCAGTCGTGGTGATCTGGTACATCACTTCCGGCGCAATACTGATCTGGTCTGAGAAACGGAAGCGTATACCCCCACCGAAAGGAATTACGCCGGCTATGGCTGGATATGACCTTAATCGGTCGTAGGTAATGTCGGAGTTCGGGGCACGGTTGGTCGGGTAAGAACTTGGGGTGTAATACACAAAGCCAATCCCGCCTTTCACAAAAGGCACAGCAAAGCGCTTTCGGGTAGAGCGGTAGTTATTGGATCCGGCGTAGCTGTCCATCAGGTTGTAAACCAGCATACCTGACACCTCGATCACCCTTGACTCAAAAGTGATATTATCCTGATAGGTTTTCTCGGAGGCACCTAGTTTAAGGTACTCCACTTCGCCACTTATGGACCAAAAGGGGTTATACTTGAAAAGGGCGCCAATGCTGAAAGCAGGACCAAGATCATTACAATCATAACTTCCGCATATATCGCTTTTCACAGCGGCTATACCTGCGCCAGCCTGTATGACCAGTCCGCGCTCCGGAATCTTACTCACCCCCATGCGGCGTATGACACTATCCTGCGCCTGGGCGGTAGTGCAAACTGTAAGGGTAATCAAACATAGTAATAGAAGGACGTATCTGCTCCTGCTCATGCTTCAGACAGGTTTCTCTTTAAGTGTTGTGTGGCATGCAGCCCAGGTATTGGCTGTGGTGGGCCTGCTCCCCCTATCTACGCAGAGCCAAAAGAAAGGATCATTAATTTTTATGAATACATTATAATATAGCCATCATACTATAATACGTGCTATACCTTCCTACTTGGATACAATTAGTTTATCAAAACTTAAGATCCAAGGTATTAATTAGTTGTGCGGAGAGCCGGACGCTTCTTGTTCAGTAACTGAACAAAATCGATTACGAGCGCAGCCGCATCCGGATAAAAAGTGGAATTGATGTTTTCGAAGTCATCCGTGGGCTTGTGGTAGTGCGGATGGTCTTCTACGCCAAAGTAAATGAAAGGAATCTGGCGTTTGTGGAATTGATAATGATCGGACTGCCTGGTCCAGTCATTCTGCCCTTGCTCAGGTCGGTCATGGCCTGTCAGTAGCCTGGCCTGAGGTCTTGCTTTCACCTGCTGCAGCAACGGCAGTAATACCGGATAATGGTAGGCGCCACTGGCGTACAGCTCACCCTGTTGGTTCAGGCTGAGCATGTCCATGTTCACATTCAGTTGGATCAGGTCCAGAGCAAGCGGCGGATTCTCCAGAAAAGCATTTGCCCCCTGCAGGCCTAACTCCTCGCCATCAAGCGCAGCGAAGATCAGGGTATAGTAGGGTTTGTTCGTTTTAAAATAAGCGGCAGCGGCCAGCAAGGCTCCTACCCCGGATGCATTGTCGTCGGCTCCGTTGTAGATCTCGCCCTTGCGTTCGCCCACATGGTCGTAGTGCGCGGTCAGGACAATGGCTTTGTCCGTTTTGCCAGGTATAAAGCCGATCAGGTTCACGGCCTCTTCTACTACAATGCCCCTACCCTCCAGGCGGAACGTATGGCGGTAGCTATTGTTATAGGGTTGTAGTCCGATCTCGTTGAAACGCTTTTCTATATAATCCTGCGCCATCCGATTGCCTTCAGTGCCGCTCAGCCGGCCTGCCATTGAGTCGGCAGACAGTATCTGCACGTCACGCAACAGGAGTTGTGGGTCGAGCACCTGTTTCTGGGCGACTGCAGTCAGCTGCAGGGCACACATCAGTACAAAAGCGAGGGTTAGGCGGCGTTTCATAAGTTTTATTTTAGGCGAAATTAGCATAAATACGCTAACCCGCCCTCAAAATATATTAGCCGTTCGCAACAGGCCAGTTGATCCAGCTTTTCTGGCGTGCAGTGGCTTTCTTCTGTTGATCAGCCACACGGCGTTCTACCTCCTGCGTGTAGCTTCCATCTTTTTCAAACACCTCACCTTTCAGCACCCATCCTGTTTTTACATAGTCCTGTACTCTTGTTACAAGTGCCTGCAAGTCGTTTGCTACGATTACGTCGAATTCCATGTTCGTTCCTGTTTTAAATGGTCTTACAAATGGTTATCAGATGGTATTTAAACAAGGAGCGTGCCACATACGTTCACTGACTATAAATGTTACAACAATTTTAAAACAAACTGCATATCCTTACACAAAGGGCTACAAGAGCGCATAAAAAGGCCTTAAAATAAAACGGGCCGGTATAAAAACCAGCCCGTTTTACTATCACAACTAATTGTATTTTAGTCTCTTACATTGATAAAGGAAGGCACTTCTACTGGTCCCACCGACGTTTGGATGGTCGGCTTGATCTGCAGTACCACATCTGGTCGGCTGGTGCCATCTGTTTTGGTGAGCATGGTGACCAGGCGCAGCAGGTTGTTATACCCTGGTCTGCCATTTTCCTCGGCTATCCGGATAGGAGTGCGCACGTTGATGGTGTTGAGTCCGTGACGGAGCTCCACCGGTTCGTCCACAATGCCGCTCAGCGTTTGCTTGCCGTCGAGCAGCAGCTGCCATTTCAGCTTGGTCACGGTCATGCTGCGCTCCTGGTTTGCTTCGTCCAACTCTACATTCAGTCCCAAACTGGAGTAGGCGGACAGGTTATTGTCAGAGAAGGCCGTAAAAAGCAGGGCTGCTTCTCCGAGTGAGAAATCCTCCGGCCGCTTTTTGTTCAGCACGTTCACGCCATTGAGCTTTACTTCATTTATACCTGACAAGCTATACTTTGCTTCCTTAAAAGCATCCACGTCGCTCTTGGTGCCGCATGAGAATGCGAAAAAGGCTATACCTAGCAGCAGAGCGAAACTTAAGAGATTTGTTTTTTTGATCATTTGCTTTGTTGTGCTCAGCGCTTTATCACTTTGCCTGAGCCTGAAATATTTGAATTAATAGTCGGATTTCCCTGGTAGTACACATTACCGCTTCCACTGATCGTAACGGCCAATTCATTGGCGGCATACACTTCCACACTGCCCGAGCCACTCAATACCACACCGGCATTCTCGCTGCTCAGTCCAAAAGATTTTATGTTTCCCGAGCCTGAGAGATTGATCTCTTCTACTTCAGCCGTACCTACCAGATCAATCTTCCCCGAACCTGTAAGCCTGCTGCTTACTTTGGTGGCTGATACATTAATCCAGAGATAACCTGATCCATCCAGCACAGCCCGGAAGTTGTCAGTTTCAAATTCATCCTGCAACTCTACCCGCCCCGACCCAATCATTTCGGCACTGCTCAGCTCCGGCACGGTCATGTATACTTCAACGGTCTTATGGCTGCGCAGGCACCTGTCAAAGCTGAGGTCCCACACCCCGTTGGCTACATTCGTATTGATCGCATCCAGTACGTTAGGCTGTGCTCTTACTTCAATGCGCTGAGTAGCTCCCCGTCTAACAAATACACGGGTATCGCCGTTCACTCGCAGCCCGTTGACTACATCCAGGTTAAAATCCCGGCTCTCCACATCTCCTCTTCCCCTGATACAATCCACTTCATCACCGCAGGAAACAAGCAAGAGAACAGGCAGGATGAGCAAAAGCATCAGGCATGTAAAATTAGTAGATTTCATAGTTTTATGTAGCTTAATTAATGTTGCAAGTTAATTATTCCTGCTTCAGCTGCATAAAACTGACGGCTCCGTCTGCTCAATATTTTGGGGCCATTACTAATTAATTAGCTAAAATGCCCCACTCGTTGTCCCCGCTGGTTTACCAGCACCCCATTATCGGTCACGAACAAACCCTGCAGGTATTCGCTCTCGAAGTAGAAAGGGTAATTGCGGTTGTTGGTACGGGCCAGTTTGCCAATGATGCGGGCACCACGCTCGGTCATGTGCACCAGTTGCAACCTTGTAGTCAGGAAAAACTGCTCGTCCGGCGCATTGTTAAACACTACTTTGCGTAGCACTAGTCGGCTGTCCAGACCCTGTGAGGCTGTGTTGGTTCTGACTGGCTGCTGTCGCAGTTGCTCCCTTGCCTGCTGGGGCGGCTGGCTGTTGCCGGCCATGGCCTGCGACTCCCGCTGCTGGCCGTTTGCACTGGCCAGCAGCTGCGCATCGGCATTACCCCAGCCTTTGCTGATAGCCGCCAACCGGTAGCTGCGGCCCGGATGCGTGGCAGAGCTTCTTTCATCTGACAATACCTTCATGGCAGCCTGCGCCTCCTCCAGACTAGCCCCCATCTTTCGCAACACAAAGCCGGAGAACTCATCAGCCTCCAGTTCATCAGCATGGTTACTGCCCTGTCGCGACAAAGTATGACCATTCAGGTGATGGCCGATCTCGTGCGCCAGGATGCTCACGCCAGCCCAGTCGGTATGTACGGCATTGTTGATGGCAGCCAGGAAGCTTTCATTATAGAGAATGTAGCGTTTCCCATTGTAGATCACGGCGGCGGCATTCTCGATGTTGGCAGATCGCACCTCAAAACGTGGCTTCAGCCCGATCACGTCGATGATCTCACCAATCACATCACGGGGTGCGGCTTTGGTAGCGGCATAAGACTCCGGAGCAGGCACTGTCTCTGCCACTGCCGCCAGCAACGGGGTCAGGACCAGCAGCAGTGCCAGGCTTATTCTATTCAATCGATTCATATTGTTTCCCTTTCTGTAGATGGATGAACACAGCATATCCAAAACGAAAAATGGGCGGAAGCTGGTATACCCTTCCATGCAAGTACTTTGCCAGACTTGAGCGTCTCACCCTCCCAAAAGGGCATTTTGGCAGCTGCACGAATTATTTCTAATTTTGCCTGACTGATTTGGGAGTATGCTGCTAATTTTTGTGATCCTTTACCTGCTCTTTAACATGGGGGTGGGCTTCTGGGCATCAAGACGGGTACATAATACCAGCGATTTCCTGCTGGCTGGCAGGAGTCTGCCTTTCTATATTTCCACAGCTGTGGTGTTTGCCACCTGGTTTGGCTCCGAAACACTGCTCGGCGCTTCCTCGGAGTTTGCCTCGCACGGGCTGCTGGGTGTTATCGAAGACCCTTTCGGCGCAGCGCTTTGCCTGGTGCTGGTCGGCCTCTTCTTCGCTAAAAAACTCTACCGCCTCAACCTGCTCACTATTGGCGACTACTATCGCATCCGCTACAACCGCACCACCGAGCAGATCGCAGCCTTCTTCATGGTCATCTCCTATTTCGGCTGGATCGCGGCGCAGATGGTCGCCCTGGGCATTGTGATGAACCAGGTATTCGGGGTTTCCACAGCCGCCGGCATTATCATTGGCAGTATGATCGTGGTTGGCTATACCTACATGGGCGGTATGTGGTCAGTTTCAATCACGGACTTTGTGCAGACCGTGATGATCATCGGAGGACTTATTTTCATCACCTATACTTTGCTGCAGCGTATGCCGCTGGAGCAGATCACGGCGACCCTGCCCGACGGCTTCTTCCGGATGACGCCCCCTGACCGCAGCCCAACCACCTGGCTCAACTATTTTGCTCTCTGGATCACGATCGGGCTTGGTTCTATTCCGCAGCAGGATGTGTTCCAAAGAGTAATGTCGGCAAAGTCGGAGAAAGTGGCGGTCGCTGCTTCGCTGGGCGCTGGTCTGCTATACCTGACGGTGGCGTTCATGCCGCTGCTGCTGGCCCTCTATGCCCGCACGCTGCATCCCGAACTGCTACAGGAGGACGCCCAGCTACTGGTACCCGGCCTGATCATGGGACTGGACTCCATGCTGATCAAGGTGCTCTTCTTCGGAGCGCTGATCTCGGCGATCATCAGCACCGCCAGCGGCGGCATACTGGCTCCGGCAGCTGTGCTGAGTGAGAACATGCTACGCCCGCTACTTGGCGAACGCAGCGATAAGCAAATGCTGCTGCTCTCGCGCATCAGTGTGCTCGTGGTAGCGGCTGTCTCGCTGGGAATGGCGCTGCTGCGCAGCAATATCTATGAACTGGTAAGTGAGTCCTCTGCTCTGAGTCTGGTCTCACTCTTTGTGCCCCTGGTAGCAGGTCTGTACTGGAAGCGCACCTCTGCGCTGGCTGCCAATGCGTCTATCCTCGCAGGTATGGCCGGCTGGTTGCTCTGCTTATACCTACAGACCACCGTCAACCCGATGCTCTATGGGCTGGGTGCCAGTGTAGCCGGATTGCTTGTCGGCCAACTGATATCCCATCTGCGGGCAAAGCCTATACCTGCTGAGCCATTGGCCATAAAAAAACAGGTATAGGCTTATTTAAAAAAAAGCCACTATCCCGGTTGGTTTGGTCACTGTGATATACGCGGGCGACTCTACGTTTCCCACCGGAGTTTTGATCGTCGGCTTTATCTTGAGCGTCACATGCTCCCGTATATCCGTACGCTGTCCCAGCAGAGTGATCAACCTGGACAGACCTGTGTAGTTAGGCAAATCTCCATCCGAAACCAAGCCTACGGGCGTCGCGATCGGCAGCAAGTTCAGCCCCTCCTGCAACTCCATGGTTTCCTCGATAACACCTGTCAAAGCCTCTTCGCCATCCACTTCCAACAGCCATTTCATGCGCGTGATGGTCAGGTGTCGTGCTTCCTCGCTATGCTCCTGCAGGGTGACATGCAGGGCCAGCGTAGAACTAAACTCCAGCGAGTTACTGGTAACGGTAGCCAACAGACTGTCCCGTTCTTCGTGCGAAAAGCCACGGCGCTCCTGAATGCGCTGCTCTACATCGATCCCGTTGAGCTTTATGTCCCGGACGCTTTGCAGGCTGTACTTTGCTTCTGTAAAGGCTTTTATATCCTGCGCCTGCTTACAGGAATAGATGACCATTGCCAGCATCAGCAGCAAGGCCATGCTCCATATCTTATTCATGCTAAGATGTCCTAAATATTATCTGCTTCAGATAACGCTCACGGTTGCCTAAAGTGTTTCAAACGAAGCTTTTATAATACTAATTTAGTAAAGTTGATGAAAATAAAATCATCTATACACAAAAACCAGGTATAGCAGCGTGGCTATACCTGGTTTTACTTATGATTTAATCAGTGTTGCTATATCCTAATTGGCTCCAAGCGGCTGTTTAGGCTTGTGCACGTCCTGACCCGTCTCCATAAAACGCTTGAAGTAACGCAGATCATTCTCCACCATTTTCTTAAGCATCGGGTTGAGCATCTTCGCAGCCAGTCCGCCCACCGACCCTGCAGGTGGACTGTAAGAGATTACTGCCTGCACGATGGTCCCCTGCGCATCAGGCGAATCAGAGAAACGGACCTCACCTGCATTGTCAAGTTCCGAGTTTGGCAGGGAGCGCCATGCGATCAGTTCGTTTTCTTTCTCATTGATGATATCCGCATCCCATTCAATGGTGCCGACACCACCCGGGATCTTAGCTACCCAATGCGAACGCTGCGGACCGTTTGACTGCACGCTTTCCAGGTGCTCCATGAACTTAGGCAGGTTCTCGAGCATGCGCCAGAACTGGAAAACCTCAGAGCGTGGGCGCTGCACTGTGATGGTCTTGATGATGTCCACTGAAATATCTTCGTTTTCAGCAGTATCACGGCCAATCATTTGGTTCATAGGGCAGTAACCGGTAAAGCCTCTGAAAAGCAGCAGGCCTCCCGCCAGCGTGGACAGCAAACCGGCAGTTCCTGACTGTCGCAGCCCCACAAGTGCAAGTGCCGCTCCACCCACTGCCGAGAGTACACGCTCCGGCCGGCTCACATTGATGTGGCTCGACCCGGAAGCAGGCGGAAAAATATGCTCCGTGTGAAGCATTTTGGAGTAATTAGGTTTGTATGTATCCATAGTTTATTTGTTTTGTTCTATTCCGTTTTAATGGATACGTGCTTTAGGGCTATTATAGTTGCTGTGCTTGTGCTCCCCTCTGGTTTGGTATGTATCTCGTCACACAAATATGGCCCTCCACACTCCTAATATTATCATACACTGAAAGTTATATCTTATCCTTAAATTAAACATCCCATAAACGTATACCTTATATACCCCTCCTCATAGGATCTTACCAGAGATCTGCTTCCTGATCAGTGCTATGGCATTGTCCTCTCCTGTTACAGCTGTATACCAAGCTTTTACTTCTTCTCTAATGAAAACATCATTACTTATCACCATCCTGTTTCTATTTCAATTTTTCATTCCTGCACAGGCCCAGCGCAATAATCAGCTGGCAGACTGCCAGCGGCAACCCGCTCCGACTCGCCAGAGCACCGCACAGGTACAGGCGGCATTGACTGAGAACAAAGTGGCGGTATACTATGTCGTGGCAAGTGACGAAACCTACAGCCAAGCTGAATACGACGCGATAAAGAAAGCCACCCGGGAGATACAGGCTTGGTTTCAGGTGAACACCGGCGGCCTTACCTATACCTTTGCCTATGCAGACACCGTCCTGTTTTACCAGGCGAAGGAGAGCACCAGCTATTACCGGGAGGACTGGTGGGGCCTGCTGTTGGCAGAGATGGAACAACTGGGGCATCCGATCTGGGAACCGGGTTTTGTGGTGAGCCTGTGGATCAAATCAGGTCGGCCTGAAGGATTGGGAGGAGGAGCCCAGTCTTGTAATGGCTATTGCGGCGTGGCCATCACCGCGGTGGAGAACTTCCCGGAGTTCAATGATTTTGGGATCTGCCCTACTGACCCGACAGGTCTGATGTGGCCCTGCGTACCACACGGCACTATGGCTCACGAGTTAGGCCATGCCTTTGGTCTGCCTCACCCCTACGACCACGAAAGCACACGCGCCGTTGCTTATCACAGTATCATGCAGACGCATTGGAGTTACCCTGACAAAGCACCTGATTCTGAAAGGCCCTGGGGACTTCTCACGGTGGAACGCACCGCACTTTGGAGTAATCCCTTTTTCTATCAGGGCCTTTCACTCCGTCAGATCTACGACTCCCCCATTGTCAACCTGCCAGTCACCGGAGAGGCACCGCTAGTCAGTTTCCGTAGTTCGACGAAAGGCCTTACGGTTAACCTGACCAACGAAACCAGAGGCGCCTGGCTCTATTACTGGACCTTTGGAGACGGTAGCGTGAGCAATGCAACGTCCCCGAGCCATACCTACAGCCAACCGGGAACCTACACGATCACCCTGAGGGCTTCGAACGAAAACGGGATGATGGCCATGCAGCGCATGACGGTGCAGGTGGCGGAAGACAAAAAACCTGTGGGCAAGCCCATTTATGTGGGACCTATCAAAATATACCCTAACCCAAGCACAGATGGCCGGTTTACCATCAGTTTCCCAACGTTTCCATTTCCAGTACACCTCTCGGTGCACAATGCGATGGGGCGTCCCATTATCCAGCACACCTTTTCCAGTACATCACGCAATCTGCACCTGGACCTGAGTGATTTTGGCCGGGGCATTTACTATGTCCGGATTCAGTTTATGGGAGCGTCGTTCACGCACAGACTATCCGTCCTTTAAAGTGCATTTTGCTGACCTGGCTGGCGTGCACATCGTGAGCCGGACTAGTCGTCTGAATTCTTTTGCTGCTAAGGATCACTAATAAAAACAAAGAGGAAGCCCCGTGTGAGGCTTCCTCTTTGCTCTAAACTTATTTCAGCTTATTTACCTCCGAAAAGATAAGCTACAGAAACACCCAGCACACGGTTTCTGGATTTGCTTTCGCCTGACTCTACTTCATACAGGCTGGTCAGACCCAATCCGTAGCGTACGTCCAGGTTAAGGGCTCCCGCACCCAGATTGTAGCCTAAGCCCACGCCAAAGCTTGCGCCCAGTTCCATTCTGTTGTCTTCGTCCTCAAACTCGTAGCTATCACTTGCCTTTGTACCGTCATACTTCATCGACATTTTGCCGCTGGCTAGATAGCCTACAGTTGGTCCACCTGTTACAAAGCCTTTTACTTGTTCAGAGCCAAATGTAATCTTAGCTAAAACAGGCACCTCTATATAGTTACTGGTACCCTTAATGTGGGTATCACTGTCGCCAAGTTTGTAGCCTTTCTGAACAAAAAGAAGTTCTGGCTGAATGGACAGCAACTCGCTTACATTAAAATTAGCAACTACACCTACCTGCAAACCTGGCGTGTACTTCAGTTCATCCTCCAGTTCGTTCCCATCTCCATCTGACAAGCTGATTTTTGAGAAGGTGGCACCTACACGAGGACCGAAAGAAACAGATTGTGCCATTGATGTAAATGCCATACCTACAGCAAACAGCAGCGTGAGTAAAAATTTGATTTTCATAAAAAACGTTGGTTTAAAATATGCGCAAAGCACATTATAAATATTCATGTTTCAAAATATACAGCTAGACCTATATAAAATCATTCCTTCTGAACCCTCTCCTCTCTGTTCTTTTCCCTGACTTTCAAATGATAGGCAATAGAATGGATCATAAAAAAAAGTAGCCCCGGCTGATCGCTGGGGCTACCTCTATACTCAATTTCAATACTTAGTTCAGGTATGGCTTATTTAAATTTGCCTTTCAGCATGGCTAGCTTTGCCGCAAAATCATTGGCTGGCTCCTCTTCGCGCTTAGCACCACCTTTTTTGCCGCCACCGCCTGCTGGGCGGGCTGCAGCCGGATCGCCTTTCATGCTCAGGGAGATGCGCTTGCGCGGCACATCCACCTCCAGTACGGTCACATCTACCTTCTGCCCCACCTTCACCACATCATGCGGGTTGCTCACGAAGCGGTCCGACAGGTGGCTCACGTGCACGAGTCCATCCTGGTGCACTCCTATGTCCACAAAGGCGCCGAAAGCCGTGATGTTTGTCACAAGACCAGGTAGCTTCATGCCTTCACGCAGGTCTTTCATCTCGTTCACGCCTTCTGTGAAGCTGAATGCCTCAAAGGTCTGGCGCGGGTCACGGCCAGGCTTGGCCAGTTCGCTCAGGATGTCCTGCAGCGTTGGCAGACCAACTGTGTCGGTTACGTAGTTTTTCAGGTTGATCTGCTTGCGCAGCTCTTCTTTTTGCATCAGGTCCTGCACGGTCACACCCAGGTCCTTTGCCATCTGCTCCACAATCGGGTAGCTTTCCGGGTGAACAGCAGAGGCGTCCAGTGGATTTTTAGCATCACGGATTCTTAAGAAACCCGCCGCCTGCTCAAAAGCCTTATCGCCCAGACGCGGTACTTTCTTGAGTTCAGTACGCGTACGGAATGGTCCGTTCTGGTTTCTGTATTCCACGATGTTCTGCGCCAGAGAAGGGCCTAAACCGGAAACATACGTCAGTAGTTGCTTGCTGGCAGTGTTCACTTCCACGCCCACGGCGTTCACGCAGCTCATCACTACGTCATCCAGCGAGTGCTTCAGAGCGGTCTGGTCCACATCGTGCTGGTACTGGCCAACGCCGATCGACTTCGGATCGATCTTCACCAGTTCAGCCAGTGGGTCCATCAAACGACGACCAATAGAAACGGCACCGCGTACGGTCACATCCTGATCCGGGAATTCTTCACGGGCTACGTCTGAGGCAGAATAGATGGAGGCACCGCTTTCATTCACCATCACCACCTGTACTGAAGCCGGCAGCTTCAGGCTCTTCACAAAAGCCTCCGTCTCGCGGCTGGCGGTACCGTTACCAATGGCAACGGCCTCTACCTCAAATCGGGTGACCATATACCTAACGGCCTGTGCCGCTTCACTTTCCTTGTGCTGTCCCGTGTGCGGGTAGATCGTTTCGTTGTGCAACAGCTTGCCCTGCTTGTCGAGTACCACTGACTTCACACCGGTTCTAAAACCCGGGTCGAGCGCCAGTACGGTTTTCTGACCAAGCGGCGATGAAAGCAACAGTTGGCGCAGGTTATCGGCAAACACGCGGATCGCCTCTTCGTCAGCACGCTTTTTCGACGATAGACGCACTTCGGTTTCCATGCTTAACTTGAGCATGCGTTTGTAGCAATCCTTGGCGGCCAGCTTCACCTGCTCCGAAGCGGCATTGTTGCCTTTCACGAACATGCGCTCGAGTTTGTCAAGTGCTTCTTCTTCGTCTGGTTGCGCACTTAGCAACAGTACCATTTCGGTTTCGCCGCGGCGCATGGCCAGGATGCGGTGCGAAGGCGCTTTCTCGATCGGCTCTTCCCACTCGAAATAGTCCTTGAACTTCTGGCCTTCCTCTTCCTTGCCCATCATCACGCGGCTCTTGAAGGTGCCCTTCTTCTCAAAAAGTTGGCGCATGGTGGCACGGGCCTCGGCATTCTCGTTCATCCACTCTGCCATGATGTCGCGGGCGCCGGCCAATGCCTCTTCGGCGTCTTTCACCTCTTTTTCTTCTGAGATGAAGTTGGCAGCTTCCGCAGCCACATCGATGTTCTCCTGTTCAAAAATGCGCTGTGCCAGCGGCTCCAGTCCTTTTTCACGGGCGATGGTGGCACGGGTGCGGCGTTTCGGCTTGTAGGGCAGGTAGATGTCCTCGAGCACGGCCATGGTTTCGGCAGCCATGATCTGCGCCTCCAGCTCCGGCGTGAGCTTCTCCTGGTCGCGTATGGATTTCAGGATGCTTTCACGGCGCTTGTCAAGTTCGCGCAACTGCTCCAGGCGGTCGCGCACGGCAGCTACCTGCACTTCGTCAAGCGAGCCGGTGGCCTCTTTTCGGTAACGGGAGATGAAAGGTACCGTGGCACCTTCATCGAGCAAGGTTGCCGTGGCTTCCACCTGCTTGATGGTGATGGAGAGCTCGGTGGCAATCTTGATTAAATGGTCAACGTTTAATTCCATGTATTTGGGTAAAGAGTAATCTAAACTTTCAGGCGGGAAAAGCGCAGCGAAAGGTATAAACTAAGCCCTGCATGATTCGCCCGCACATTTTCCCCTGTTTCGGGGTATACCTTCTTGCTTAAGGAACGTCAAATTTAAACGATATTGCCAGAAAGCGAAACATCTCAGGCCTGTAAATTAACCGCTGCTCTTAAAAGGCTGTCGCACTGTTTGCTTAATATTTTTATACCTTCGTAAGCTTGAGATTCCTGAAACACGATACGATCAGCTTGTTTGCGCTGCTCAGCCTGCTGCTTTGCTCGATGCAGAGCTGTGTGGTGCAGCGCATTGACCATACCCCCTACGCAAAGACCGATTACTACCGCCATACCTTGCAGGCGCTTGATGAACAGCCTCCGGTTGCCAGGGAGGGTGACTCGCTGCAGGCGGGCTGGGCCAAAGTGAATATCACCCCTCCTGTGGGCAGTCCACTGGCTGGCTACGGTAAACGCAAAGGGCTCAGGTATAGCACCGTGCACGATTCGGTGTGGGTTCGCACCTTTACGTTTGACAACGGGAGTGCAGAGGTCATTTTTGTGGCCCTGGATATGCTCATTGCTCCGATGACGGTGGCTGACGCGTTGGAGAAGGAGTATGCCGCGCTGGGACTCAGCCCCGGACAGGTATACCTGAGCGCTACCCATACGCATACCAGTTTCGGAGGTTGGGGACAAAAGCTGGTAGGCCGGCTCATGGCTGGCAGGTATAGCAGGCAATTGGTGCAGCAGACGACCGCCCATATAGTGCAGAGCATACAGCTGGCCAGGCAGAACAAGCAACCCGCCCAAATCGGCTACGGCATTGCCTATGCCCCTCATCTGGTTCGCAACCGCCTGACTGGCTCTCTGGCGGGGAGAGACACGACCATTCGTTTTTTCAAAATAGAGCAAACTTCCGGTAAAACAGCCGTGCTGGCCACTTTCGCAGCGCACCCCACCATCCTGCCCTCTATGGACCCAGTGCTTTCACGCGACTATCCGGGAGAGTTGGTAGACCAACTGGAAAAAAGTGTGGACTTTGCTGCTTTTGCAGCGGGTGCGGTTGGCAGTCAGGCCGTAGTGGCACCCCACGGCGACACCTATGAGAGCACAGCCGCCGTCGGACAGCAGCTGGCAGCTGCCATAGTGGAGAAACTGCCGGCAGTTGAGCTTAAATCCACTGCCCCACTCGGTTATGGAAGACACCCCCTCCTGCTGCCCAGGCCACAGTGGCGCCTTAACACCAACTACCGGTTTGCTCCTTTCCTGTTTAATGGGTTGTTCGGCAAATACCCCACCTATATTAATAGTATGCAGCTGGGCGAAGTTGTGCTGCTTGGTGTGCCGGCTGACTATTCGGGTGAGCTTATACCTGAACTGGAGCAGCAAGGTCGGCCCGTGGTCGTGACCGGGTTCAATGGCGGGTACATAGGCTATATAACACCTGACCGGCATTACCATTTAAAGAAATACGAAACCCGCTCCATGAACTTTTACGGTCCCCGAAGCGGAAGCTATCTGACGGAGATTATGGAAAAAATAATGCGCAGTTATCAGCCAAATGACGGACGCAACAACTAGTTTGCAAAAATGTTTAAATTTCTTTCAAAGAATTTTAGTCCAATATTTCAGTTTTATAGCAGCAGTTTATAGATAGATTATATCCTATTTCATATTTTTTATACCCAATCCGGCATTATAAAATAATACAATACTTAGCCGTAATACCTTTGTAAGGTTATCCCCTCCCGACTTCTTATTCCTTCACTTTTGCCCTTCATAACATTCAAAACACTTTCAGAACTGTCAGTTCCATACTGTCTCTCAAACTCTCCAGATAGAATCCCCAAAAGGTGCAAAAAGGCATGCAATCAGCTGTACAACGATGTTATGACGCACAAATCCAGATAGTGTCCGGCATCGTAAATGCATCAATGTCAGCGAAAAGCAGGAAAATACCTTCTGGTGCCTTCCTGCTCCGGACAGGTCACCCATACTTATATAATACAAAGCACGATACCAGCATCTGATCTACAACACCTAGTAAAAAATACCTTATGTAGCATTTCTAATTCTAAACTCTCCTCTATGAAACTAAAATTAACGTGCAATCCCCTGTACCTGCTGGGATTGATTCTGTTATTGGCTTCGGGCAATGTACGTGCCCAGTCTCCCCTCGACGTCGCCCTGCGGCACATCGACCAGACCAAGGCGGACTACAAGCTCAATGCCGCCGACCTCTCCGACTATGTAGTAACCGACCAGTATACGTCCAAGCACAACGGTATCACGCACATTTACCTCCGCCAGCGTCATCAGGGCATAGAGGTGGTGGATGCAAATATCAATATCAACATCGACCGTGAGGGCAATGTGATAAACATGGGCAACCGCTTTATACCTAACCTGCGCGGTGCCATCAAGGGCAATGCAGCAGCCCTCTCTCCTGAACGGGCCGCCAATGCCGCCGCCGCGGCTCTTAAGCTCACACCCCGGCAAACTATTAAGCTAAAAGAACGAAAGGCTCCTACCCAGAAGCTGCCTGCCGCCGCCAAGGCCGTGGTGCTGACCGATGGGGGCATTTCGCTGGAGCCTATACCTGCCAAACTGGTATACCAGCCTATGCCGAACGGCGATGTGCGCCTGGCCTGGGAAGTGGACATCTACAACACAGACGCCCAGCACTACTGGAACATGCGCATCGACGCTGCCACCGGGCAGGTGCTGAAACAGCAGGACCTGGTCATACATGACAATTGGGGTCTGCCTGTGGTAACCGATGACCCGCATCAGAAAATGGCCATTGTGCAGCAGAACAGACAAGGTCGCGTGGCGACGAAAGCGGAACGCCTGAAAGCACAACAGGACTTCTATACCCAGGCTTTCGCACCGCGTAGTGTGGCAGCGGCGGCAGTTGCCTCCAGCGGTACCTATCGCATATACGATGCACCCTTCGAGACACCAAGCCACGGTGACAGAACCCTGGTAACGGGCAAGGAAAATCCGCTTGCGTCTCCGCTTGGCTGGCATAATGACGGCCTGCTGACTTACACCATCACCAAAGGCAACAACGTGCACGCCTACGAAGACCGCCTCGGCGCCAATGCCGGCACTAGTCCGGACGGTGGCTTCGGCCTCAACTTCGACTTTCCGCTGGATCTCTCCAAAGAGCCGGACACCTATGTAAAGGCGGCCACTACCAACCTGTTTTACTGGAACAACATCATCCATGACCTATTTTACCTCTATGGCTTTGATGAAGCCAGCGGTAACTTTCAGCAGAAAAACTTCACTGGTGAAGGCGCTGGGCTCGACGCCGTGATGGCGGAGGCACAGGATGGCGGCGGCACTAATAACGCCAATTTCCTGACGCTGCAGGACGGCGTTCCTGGCCGCATGCAGATGTACCTGTGGACTTCTTCCGTTCCTGCCAAACTGCTCCATATCACAGCCCCTTCCTCAGTTGCGGGCTCTTATACCGGGGTGCAGGCGGCCTTTGGTCCGGCGATTGATGAAAAGGGCGTATCCGGCAAGATTGTGATGGCTGACCCGGCAAATGGCTGTAACGGTGCTCCTGAGCTGCCGGCTGGCTCTGTTCCTTTGCCATTCAACAACCAGGCGGAAATCACTGGTAATATTGCCATAGTAGACCGCGGCGACTGTTCTTTCATCTCCAAGGCGCTCAATGCACAGGCTTCGGGAGCCACGGGAGTTATCGTTGTGAACAACATAGACGGTCCGGCCATGTCGATGGGCGGTGATGAAACTGGTGCGCTTGTACTCATACCTGCTATCATGATCAGCAAAGCTGACGGCGATAAACTGAAAACTGCCCTGGCCCAAGGCCTGACCGGCGCCCTGCGACTGGAAGGCGGCGTACCTCCGATGCGTGACGGTGACCTCGACAACGGCATCATCGCCCACGAGTATGGCCACGGCATCTCTACCCGCCTCACCGGTGGCCCGAGCACGCAGTGTCTGTCAGGTGCTGAACAGGGCGGCGAAGGCTGGAGCGACTTCTTTGGACTGATCATGACCATGCGGGATGGTGACACCGGTACGCAGCGTCGAGGCATCGGCACCTATGTGCTCTCAGAGGGGACCGATGGAAATGGTATCCGCCCCGCCCCTTACAGCACCGACATGGGCATCAACCCTTATACCTATAAGATGATCGCCAACCCGGAGATCTCTGTGCCGCACGGTGTGGGCTTCATTTGGGCGACGATGCTTTGGGATATGACCTGGAACCTGATCGAGGAATATGGCTACGACCCAGACCTGCACAATGGCAAAGGCGGTAACAACATTGCCCTGCAGCTGGTCATGGACGGCCTGAAACTGCAACCTTGCAGCCCCGGTTTCATCGATGCCCGTGACGCCATCCTGGCAGCTGACCGCATCAACAACGGCGGCGCCAATCAGTGCCACATCTGGCGTGCTTTCGCCAAGCGCGGCCTCGGCTACAGCGCCACCCAGGGCAGCAACAACGACCTCACCGACGGTACCGAGGCTTTTGACATGCCACCGTCTTGCGAGCCTCAGTTTGCCATAAAACTGCAAGCCACACCTTCTCCGGTAACTGACGGCGAAGAACTGACCTACAAGATCACCGTGACAAATGAAACAGCTGGTTCTGTAAACAATGTGTCTATCACTAACCCGCTGCCAGAGGGTACTGTGTTTGTACAGGAGTCAGGCACAGAAGCTCCTAAGCTGACAAAAGGTGTAGTCACTTTCAAATCGGTGAAGATGGCGCAGGGCGAGACCCTGGAGCGTACCTTCAAGGTGCGCGTGAACAAAGGCACCGGCACCACCGTGTTCTTCCAAGATGACATGGAAAGCGGCACCGGCAAGTGGAAGACAGCCCGCGGTATTGGCCTGAGTGACTGGCAGCTAAGCACGAAGAATCCGAATAGCGGCTCAAGTTCCTGGTTTGCCGTGGACCCGGATGCCTTCAGCGATCAGTACCTGATCACGGCGCAGCCTGTTGCTGTCGGCGAAAATGCACTGCTGCGCTTTTGGCACAGTTATGCCACCGAAGACGGATTTGACGGCGGCGTAGTCGAGATCAGCACAAACAGAGGCCTCACCTGGAGCAACCTGGGTAGCAAAATGATACAAAATGGCTACAACAGCGAAATCCCACTGCTCAACGCTTCTACTATTGTCGGGCCGGCCTTTACGGGCAACAGCGACGGCTACATCCAGACCATTGTGGATCTGAGCAGCTACAAAGGACAAAACGTGCTGATCCGCTTCCGCATGGGCTCAGATGTACTCACAGGCGCCACCGGCTGGTATGTGGATGATGTGGATATTGTGTCGAACCCGACTGTGGTGAGCAGCACCGCCTACGTTACCTCCCGATTCGGAGGAGATGCCAACGCGACCACCGAAACGCTCGTGCTTAAAGCAGGCAGTCTGTCGCAGAGCAGTGTGCTCACAGCCAAAGCTGCCGAAACACGGGAGATCCTGTTCCCGAACCCAGCCCAGAATAGAATCAGTCTGAAACTGGCCGAGAATGCAATAGGCCCTGTGCTGATCACGGTTGCCAATGCCTTAGGGCAGCAGGTGGCACAACACGAGATTTCAGCTGAAGACGCAGGAAGCGGAGCAACTATACCGCTGGAGGATCTGACAAATGGCATCTATTATTTCACGGTTCAGAGTGGTGACAAGAGCAGTACCCACAAGGTGATCATCAGAAAATAACATTATAAACCCCGAGCAAAAGCCATCCCTCTATGGGGGTGGCTTTTCTCTTTTTATACCTGACCGCAAGAATAAATACAATATACCATTTCCATATCACCCATATTCATATCATTGCATTAGAATAGTTATAAACAAATCCATAGCTTTTCAGGTTTAAAATAATGTAGGGGCTATGTTCCTCTTTATGTGATACTTAAATCTTTGATAATGGAAACGTTTTTGCCTGATATAGCTAGTTTACTCTTTTTCTTAACCTTTGCCGTTTACTCTTTCCTGGTGATTTTTATGCTGGTATGGACCTACCATGATGCGGAAAGCCGCGGTGTGATGGGATGGCTGGTAGTAGTTCCGGCTTTCATGACGGGTACCCTGCTGGGTGTAATACTTTGGCTGGTGTTCAGACCAGCTCTCAAACCGGAGCCTGTATGGGTAAGGGTTCAGGAATAATATTTTAAATGTGATTTAACTTGAAAAGCAGCCGGGTATTTGCCCGGCTGCTTTCATTTTTGCCCATCCCCATTCACTAATCTGCGTTTTATAGACTATCAAACAGATTAAGTTCGTTAATTTGCAGTATAGCCAATGAACCTATGAAGTCAATTCGCTTACTACTATACCTGTCCTTGTTCGGCGCCTCTCTCTGGCTTAGCTCCTGCAACGACTGCGAGACAACAGTAGCGCAGTTTGAAAATGGCGATAGCAGCTGGACCGTGTACAATGCCCGGGACAGCCTCCTCATGGTTGACAGTAACACACCGGATACAATTCGCGTGTTTCTGAACACACGGGTTAACTCCGACCCTATACCTGGCGACGGATTTGGCCCGGCCGATGTGTGCATTGAGCAGTACTATACCCGCCGCACCAGCGTCATGCAGCACAACAACCGCCGCTTTCCGGCTCTGACAGTAGTAGCAGTGCGCATGCCTGATTCTATCCGTGTGAGCTTGGTAGTAGCCGGCAGGGCCGAGCTTCGCATACCGGATGTAAACACGCCTGACCACGCCACCCTTCCCGTTGGCGGAGTAACTTACCAGGATGTGTTCGACCTGACAAATCCGGATAGTACGGCTACCGGCGTGCGCCGTATCCTGTTCAATCGCGAGTTTGGCTTTCTGCAGGTGGCTTATTTTAATGGCCGCACCTTTACCCGTTACGCACCTTAAGCCCTGCTCGCCTTACCAGCTAAGTTATAACAATTATTTTTGCACTGCTTGCAACGCTTTGCCTCCAAAACGACTCTTACCATTAGGTATAGCTATACCTGATATGCGACAATTAAACATTTACCTTTACTACTAATTTTCACCCTAATGACACACAGTATTAAACTTCTAGGCGTATTCATGCTGGCAACACTGCTCTTTACCTCTTGCAAAGACTGTGACACCACCACAACTCAATTTGACGAAAAGGATGTGGAATGGCTTGTGTATGATCGAAATGACACCATCCGTTTTCTGAACGAAACAGGTGACACCGTGACGTACGCCAACACAGCGCTGATAGCGGAGCAGGTACCGGGCGAAGGCTACAACATCTCCGACAATTGCATCGGCCACTTTGATGTGCAGGCTTACAGCGTGATGGAGGATATTACCAGAAGCAACACGAACACGAACGCTAGCCCGGGCATTGCTACTTATTTCCTGAAGCGTGAAAACAGCTTGGAGGTGTCGGTAGCAGTGAATGGACGCGGCGAGTATAAACTGAACCCGGGCCAGCCCACCTACCCATCTGTTGAGGTAAACGATGTGCTGTATACCGATGTGTATGAAGTGATAAACAACGACGCAAGCAAAGCGACAAACGTCAAGCGCATCCTGTTCACCAAGGAGCGCGGCTTCCTGAGCGTGGAGTTTTACAATGACAAAAAGCTGGAACTGATATTCTAGCCCCAAAAAAGAACATGCAAAAGGCCCGGTGCGAACAACACCGGGCCTTTTGGCTTTATTCAAGTGATACAAATAACTTAGGCGTACTGGGCTACACTGTCATGGTTTATGTCGTCCAATACGTCCAGTACCTGCTGCACGTGCTCAGCTGGCTTGGACAGCGAGTTGAACACATACTGCACTTCCCCTTTCTTGTCGATCACGTAGATGGCGCGGCCCGGCATGATACCGAACTTACGCGGCACCCCGTACAGGTTCCGGATCTGAGCGTCACAGTCGCTTAGCAGGGTAAAAGGCAGACGGTACACCCGCTCAAAGCGTTTGTGGGCGTCGGCCTTGTCGTAGCTGATGCACACAATCTCCGTTTCCAGATCCTGGAAGGTATCGTAGTGATCCCTGAACTCACAGGCTTGCTTGGTGCAATCAGCGGAACTGTCCTTCGGATAGAAGTACAGCACCACGTTTTTCTTCTTCAACAACTCGTAAAGTCGGAAAAACCCTCCATCCAATCGCTGCAATTCAAAATCAGGGGCTTTATCTCCAATCTTAACTACTTCTCTACTCATAATTAAAAAAAGCTACTCTCTAAAAACCTTTCCGATACCGGAAGGTTCAATTTGCAAAGTTAATACACTTCTTACTACAAAAGCCATACCTGACCTTCAATAGTTTAGCATATATTTTTTGCACAAATTTGCAGCATGCCCCGAATCAGCGTCATCATCCCCGCCTACAACGAAGAAAAATCTATTGCACACGTAATCAGCGACATACCTGCCGAACTGGTACAGGAAGTGATCGTGGTGAACAATAACTCCTCGGACAGCACCTCCGAAGTTGCCCGGGCCGCCGGCGCCACGGTGCTCCACGAGCCCCGACCCGGTTACGGCAATGCCTGCCTCACAGGTATAGCCTACACCGCCAACAAGCCCGCTCAGGAGCAGCCCGACATTATTGTGTTCCTGGACGGCGACTACTCCGACTACCCCGGCGAACTGCCGCAGGTGGTACAGCCCATTTTGGATGGAAAGGCAGACCTGGTAATAGGCTCGCGGGTGCTGGGGCAGCGGGAAGCAGGTGCCCTCATGCCGCAGCAGATCTTCGGCAACTGGCTGGCCACTACCCTGCTGCGCTGGCTTTATGGCGTCAGGTATACCGACCTGGGACCTTTCCGGGCCATCCGCTTCAGTACGCTGCAGCAGTTGGGCATGCGCGACCGCAACTATGGCTGGACCGTGGAAATGCAGGCGCGGGCTGCGAAGCAAAAGGTAAGGTATGCAGAAGTGCCTGTAAACTACCGCAAGCGCATCGGCGTGTCGAAAGTATCGGGTACGGTGAAGGGCTCGGTGCTGGCAGGGTATAAGATTATATTGACTATATTTAAGCTCCTGTAGCCTTAACCAGCGCCACCGCATGACAATCCCTCAGCTTCTTCTTGTTGCCGTGTATGGTATTTGCCTGGCCTTCATCTTCTGCTACAGCCTGGTGCAGTTGCACCTCACCTACCTCTACTGGACCCGCCGGAAAACTATACTTGCACCCGGGGCTATACCTGATGAAAGCTATACCTGGCCTGCCGTGACGGTACAGCTCCCGCTCTATAACGAACGCTACGTGGTAGAGCGCCTGATTGACGCCGTGGCCGCCCTCGACTACCCCCGCCACCTGCTACAGATCCAGCTGCTCGACGACTCTACCGACGACACGAGTGAACTGATCCGGCAAAAGATGGCCCAACACGCCGGCAGCGGCCTCAACTGGAGCACGTGCGCCGCCCTGACCGCAGCGGTTACAAAGCCGGAGCGCTGCAGTACGGCCTCCAGCAAGCCACCGGCGACTTCATTGCCATCTTCGATGCTGATTTTGTTCCACAACCTGATTTCCTGAAGCGCACTATACCTGCTTTCGATCACGGGCAGGTGGGTGTGGTGCAAACCGCTGGGGCCACCTGAACCAGGACTACTCGCTACTCACCCGCTTGCAGGCTTTTGGATTGGATGCGCACTTTACCGTAGAGCAGGTCGGTCGCAATAGCGGCGGACACTTTATCAACTTCAACGGCACGGCCGGGGTATGCGCAAAAGCTGCATTGTGGATGCTGGTGGTTGGCAGTCAGACACACTGACCGAAGACCTGGACCTAAGCTACCGCGCCCAGTTGCGGGGCTGGCATTTCCGTTACCTGCAGGGCGTAGAAGCCCCCGCCGAATTGCCTGCCGCCATGGGAGCCCTTAAGTCGCAGCAGTACCGCTGGACCAAAGGCGCTGCCGAAACTGCCCGCAAGCATCTGGCAAGGTACTGCTCGCGCCCATGCCCTTCACTACCCGCCTGCACGCAATTTTCCACCTGCTCAACAGTAGCATCTTCGTCTGTGTGCTGCTCACGGCCCTGCTCAGCATACCGATGCTATACCTGAAACACAGCGTACCGGGGCTCGAACTGCTTTTTGCGCTGGGTTCGCTGCTGATCGTCAGTCTGCTGGCCCTGCTGGCTTTTTACTGGACTGCCCTTTACCAGCAAACCGGCTCGGTATGGCACACCACCAGGCGCTTTATACCTGAGTTTTTCCTGTTTCTTTCCATGTCAATGGGGATGTCGCTGCACAACACAGTGGCGGTACTGGAGGGCTACCTGGGCCGGAAAACGCCTTTTATCCGCACACCCAAGCACAACCTGCAGCACCGCCACGACTCCTGGCGCCAGCACGCCTATGCCATCACCAGCCTCCATCCGGTTACCTTGCTGGAGGGGCTACTGGCGATCTATTTCGGGTATGGCATTCTGGTAGCTTTCAGGCTGCAGGATTATGGTTTACTGCCTTTTCATGCGATGCTGATGCTCGGTTTTGGTGCCGTTTTCGTATACTCGCTCAACCATAGCCGCCGCGCATGACCCTTGCCCGAAAGCACATAGCAACTTATTCCTTACTGGGGATATTGGCCCTGGTATACCTGGCGCTGGGCTATGCGACGCCTCGTGAGAACTTTACGCAGCTGCTCCTGCTCACTTTGCTGGCTTTTGGCATTTACGCTATGTCACCAACCAGAAGCTGAACGTATGGCACGGCATCGGGGCCGGTCTCTTTTTCAGACTGCTGTTCCTCTTTGCTGTACCAGCGCTATCCGACGACTACTTCCGCTTCGTGTGGGACGGGCGTCTGCTGCTGGCCGGTGAAAATCCCTACCTATACCTGCCGGCACAGTTTGTAGGCGAAGAAGCCCCTGCTATACCTGGCCTCACGGCTGAACTGTTTTTGCTGCTCAATTCCCAGCATTACTTTTCGGTATACCCACCGGTGCTGCAAGGTGTATTCTGGCTGGCAGCTGCCCTCTCACCAGATAGCCTGACAGGCAGCATCCTGGTGATGCGGGTGATCATCCTGGCTGCCGAGACAGGCTCCATATTGCTTTTGCTACGCCTCCTGCGCCGCATGGCCCTGCCCGATCGCTACGTCCATATCTATGCCCTCAATCCGCTGGTGATCCTCGAGCTGACGGGCAACCTGCACATGGAGGCGCTGCTGATCTTTTTCCTGCTGCTCTTCCTGTACCAGCTGCACTACCAGCGCTACTTTATCGCGGCGGTGCCTTTTGCCCTGGCCGTCGGCAGCAAGCTCCTGCCGCTGATGTTCCTGCCCATTGTGTGGCGCAAGCTGGGGCTAAGACGCTTTATCAGTTTTAGTGTAGTGATGACTGCTGTTCTGTTGCTGCTCTTTCTGCCTTGCTTTCGTGGGAGGTGCTGCACAATATCTGGCAGAGCATCGATCTGTATTTTCAGCGTTTTGAGTTCAATGCCAGCGTCTACTACCTGCTCCGCTGGCTGGGCTACCAGCTAACAGGCTACAATCAGATTGCCGTGATTGGTCCTTTGCTTTCGCTGGCAACATTTATTGCTATCCTGTCGATGGCGGCGGTGAAGAAGCTGGGCTCGGTGCGCCGACTGGCCGGCTACATGGCGGCGGCCCTCACGGTATACCTGCTGCTAGCCACCACGGTGCACCCCTGGTACATCACCACACTGGTTGCGCTGACCACCCTGAGCCACTTCCGCTACGCAACTGTCTGGAGCTGCCTGGCTATTTTCAGTTACTCCGCCTACCGCACCAGCGCCTACACTGAAAACCTGTGGCTTGTGGCCCTGGAGTATACCCTGGTCGGACTTTGGTTGCTGGCCGAGCTATACCTGTACCGACAACAGAAAAAGCACGCCAACCTGCCCCGGCAGAGTGTTGCCCAGCCCAAGTAAAAAGTAAACTTTATACCTGTCTATCACTCACCTTATGAAAAACCACTGCCAGTACGTTCCAAGTATACTTTGCGGTCTAGCGAATAAGCCACCATTGTTAGGGGTGTTGCTTATGAGCTGTCTCCTCTCCTGCCAATCTCCAAAGGCAACCAACGAGATAGCTGCTGAAAAGAAAGCCTCAGGTATAGCCGCCAATGATAGCCAGAGCTATACCTCCGGAACACTGGAGATACATAAAATAGCAGACCAGGTATACCAACACCTGTCCTTTCTGGAAACCCAAAGCTTTGGCAAAGTGCCCTGCAACGGTATGGTGGTGATTGACCAGCAGGAAGCCATCATTTTTGACACGCCGGCAACAGACCGGGCCTCCGTGGAGCTGATCGACTGGGTGGAGCAGGGCCTGGGTTGCAAAGTAAAAGCAGTTGTCGCCACGCACTTTCACGACGACTGCCTGGGCGGACTGCAGGCTTTCGAGCAACGGGGCATCCCGACTTACGCCAGCCACAGGACCATTGCCTTGGCTAAGAACAACAATACAGCCGTGCCAGCGCATGGCTTTGAGGAAGAGCTGACTTTGAAGGTCGGAAACGAAAAAGTACTGGTTCTATACCCTGGCAAGGGGCACACGCACGATAATGTAGTCGGCTATTTCCCGAAGGCGGAGACCATGTTTGGCGGCTGCCTGATCAAGGAACAGGGCGCTGGCAAAGGCAACCTGGCCGATGCCGACACGATCGCCTGGCCGCAAACGGTAGCGAAACTGAAAGCTACTTTCCCACAAGTGAAACATGTTATACCGGGGCATGGCAAAGCAGGTGGGCAACAATTGTTCGACTACACTATTCGTCTGTTTGAGCAAAAATGATATATTGCTAGAGTAATGTAGCATTTTTAACTGTGTCTTTTTCTACGCCTTGGGAGAATCAATGGCGCAGTACCCTTCGGTGTTCAACATCAAGCTTTCGAATGTCTGTAGGGTATAGGTATAGCGTTACCAAGCTGACTTTCCGCACTACGGAGCAGGCCGTCAGCGTAAGCATTTTCACATGGTTTCCAGCAAACTACAGGCCTATATGGAGCATCGACCGCTATACCGAACATCGCTTTTTAGTTGTCTTTTGGCAGTGAACGTTTTGATTAGTTGCCAATCTTCCAAAAGCACAGTTAGTACGAATCAAGTCCGTAAAGGAGAGCAGCTACAGCATGTTACCGAGCTGACAGTCGAGCAGTTTTTTCAGGTGTGGATAGCCAATCAATACCCGGTTAAGCTTGATATTAACTGCAAAGAGCTATACAAGGACGATGCCTATACTTATTTTGGCAAAAACTATGTTACTATCACAAGCATCAAACCCCGGATGTTCAAGGTCCATAACGATTCGCTGGCCCTACGATTTAGGAAGTACCAGCAAGTCGATGGGCAGTTGATCAGAATTGAATTTTGGAGAAAGGCACTTGCGCCGGCTGTTGCGGACGCCAGCCCAAACACCCCTTGCCATTACAGTTCCACCTCCTCAGGATTTAAGTACCAGCTGCACGGGGACTCAATCATCATCACAAGCAACCTGAAATATAAGTGCAACGGGAAAACTCTGCTTCAGAAAAGCTTTAAAGGCTATTACGATCTAAGCACCATGACAATGACCTTGGAATAACTTGATATTTATGGCACCAGTTAACTATATATTGCTTTATGGCCCGCGACAGGAAGATGTAACCAGTGCTGTTCAACAACTTGCTGATCTTTACTCTGAGTCTGGTTTTACCGACGGAATTACAGTAAATATGTCAACTGTCAAAGAAAATCTCTATATGCTGTATTTTTCAAATCAGCCTGATTTTGAGAGATTCAAATATTTTGTGAATTACCTGACATACCCCGAAGTTGATAATTTCAAAGCGAAGGTTCTTGGGTACTGGACAGTAACAGCAGAAGATAATCTACCCCGAAAGTATATTGGTCAAAGAGCATTAGTCTATGTATCAGATCAGGATACAGAGGGTGACAATGTGTATGCAGTCTTCGAGGGACATAAAAGTGCCATCAAAATGGGCTTCGCTTCCGGAGAGGAGTATCAGGTTTTAGAGGAAAAGGAGTTTTCTTTTTCTGAGCCTCTATTTGAGACACAAGACTTTTCTCCGTTAAAAACTTTCAGTCCTGACAGAAGCTATCATCAGGAAGCAACTAAGCCTGGCTGCTCCCTGATTTTGGCTATTTTTCTTGTATTTGGATCTTTTTTATTGTGGATGATAAAGTAAAAGAACTACTCTTCCCCAATATCCCTCAACGGTTCCCTCAGGAAATCATTAAATGGCTTCACAGCTTTAAAGCCCTCCAGTACCGTATTCATAAAATCCTTGCTGAGCACCACTTTGTCAGGCAGCTGCATCGTAGCGTTCCAGCTTTTGAAGCGAAGGTACTCGATGGCCGGATTGTCTTTGTCGTATCCCTTGGGCGTGGTTTTGAGTTGCTCACCCTGAATGCTGCCAAAGCGGTCTTTAAAAGAAGGCTCCTGAATGATCCGCTCCAGTTCGTCCAGATTATAATCAATTTCCTGTCGCACGGCTTTCAGGTAATCGGCAGGCGGCATCCACAGACCACCGGCCAGAAAGGAATTGTTGTTGGCGGCCAGGTGCAGGTAGTAGCCCGGCAAAATGGATTTGCGCCCCCCTTCGGCTATGTAGGCTCCGAAATGATCTTTGTAAGGTCTCTTGTCGTTAGAAAACCGCACGTCGCGGTAAATCCGGAATACGAGGTCTTTGCCCTTCTGTCCGATCGCCACAGGCTCGAAAAGCGCCATCTCCTCCATCAGTTCATCCAGAAAGCCCAGGTAGTTTTTGCGGGCGGCGTCATAGCGGGGCTTGTTTTCCTGAAACCACTCGCGGTTGTTATTTTGAGTCAGATCGGCCAGAAAAGTCAGTGTGGTTTTGTCTATCGTTGTTGCCATGGGCTGGTTTCTTCGTGCTTTTAGCGATGCATTGGGCTATTATACAGTCCTTGCGCCGGCTTTGTTTATGGCTATGCCGGATAAGCCAATTTATACCTTTCTTCCAAGCAAACCAATCAATCTTGTAAGTTGTTAAAACAGAGAGGCTAGCGTCTTATTTTTGCCGCTTGCGTACATTTAATACCACTGCTCTCTTAACGCCCATGGCACGCCTGCTTTTCATTGTTTCGCTGTTTCTGTACTCGCTCTCGGGTGTAGCCAGCGACTCTACGGAGGTATGGCTGCTTGTGCCAGACCAGAAAGAGCAACTCCGGCAGGCCATTACGCATTACCAGGGCCTGAGCGACCGCCCCTGGCATACCTT
>NZ_AKIS01000131.1:0-30907 GCF_000277005.1 Pontibacter sp. BAB1700
TAATTTATCTAATATAACATTAAAATTTGTTTTTAATTAACATGTTTTAAATACTGTTTCATAGTGCATTATGAAATCATACTATTACACCTTCTTTCTGTTACTGACATCATATACCGAACCTCCCACCCCCCAAAAAAAACATCCCAAACCCCTTCCTCCCGTAAAACAAGGCAGTGGCATGATAGCATGCCTTGCACCTATTCCCCGAACTACAACGATTTATGTCAGAACCAGCTAGGCCTAGCAGGAGCAGAAATGCCTTTAAAATTGCGAGCATCGTGCTTTTGAGTCTGGCTGGTTTGCTCCTGTTGGCGCTGTTTGTTGTCTTCCTTTTTGCCGAGCCGCTGGTGGAGCGCTATCTCAAAAAACAGGTAGCCGAGCAAACCGATGGGCTTTACCAACTCCAACTCGACGAACTGGATCTGAGCCTGCGCAACTGGGGAGCCACCCTGCACGGCCTGCATCTATACCCCGACACCGCCGTGCACCGGCAGCAAAAGGAGAAGGGTCAGGCCAGCCCCAGTCTGTTCGAGGTGCAAAGTCCGAAGCTGGAAATTACAGGCATCAACCTCCGGGCCCTCATCTTCAACGACCGCCTGGCCATAGGCAAGGTGGCGGCAGAGCGACCCACGATCACGCACCTGCACGATGCGTCTGTCGCGAAGGAAAGTGCTCAGGACTCCAGAGGGGGAGGTGGTCTGGAAGAGGTGCGCATCCGGGAGATCGATCTGCAGGAGGCCAGTTACCGCTACCAGCTGTTGGGGGAGCAGGGGAGGCCGCAACACGACATTCCGCAACTGTCGCTGCAGGTGCAGGAGCTGCAACTGGACCTGCAGGCACAAGGCGATATCAGCCGGATGTTTCAGGCTGATGGCCTTGACCTCGACATCCGGCGCTATACCTACCAGGCACCCGATAGCGTGTATACCATCCGGGTTGGGCGCTTTACCTACGCTTCGGGGGAGCAGGAGCTGAAAGCACAGCACATTGACGTGCAACCAAACCTGCAGGCCAATGCGGCGCTCCCTCAGGATCAGGCCCATCGCACGCTCTACCGCTTCAGCTCGCCGCTCTTCGCTATACAGGGTTTGGATGTAGCCTCGGCCTGGGAAAAAAAGGACCTGCAGCTCGATCAGCTGCTGCTGGAGCGCGGCAGTCTGCAGCTACACGAGATACCGAACGTGCCCGATACCGAAGAAAGCCCCAGTCTGGAAGAGCAGTACGCCCAGCTGTCGCCATACCTGCGTGCGCTGGGTATAAAGGAGCTGCGCCTGAAAGATGGCAGCTTTTCCTACCATCAGGGAGCAGACACGGCGCAGGCCATTCACCGACTGGCCGAGGCCAATCTGCACCTGGAAGACCTGCAGCTCGATTCCCTCACGCTCTTTGCTCCCAAAGAAAAAGCCTTTGCAGAAGCGCTCAGTATCAGCACCGGCCGCTATACCTTCCAGCCTGTGCAGAGCCCCTATACCTTGCAGGCGGGCGGGCTGCAGCTCTCCACCCGCGACCAGCTGCTTGAGGCTAAGGCTCTGCACCTGGCCGGCGACTGGAGCAAAAACGACAGGCTGAAAAGTCAGAACCTGGCGAAGCACACGCTATACGACGTCCGGCTACCGCAGCTGCGATTCGAGGAAATGGATTTGCTGGAGTCCATCCGCGCCGTCCCGGCTAACGATCGGCAGCATAGCGGCGGAGCAGCCGGTGATCGATGTGCGCACCGACCGGCGTGTGCCGAAGTCAGACGGAGGCCCCGACCTGCAGGAGTTGTACCGGCAGGTATCAAGTATGGTGAGCAGCCTGGAAGTAGGGGAGATCAGCATCCGCGATATCGCCCTCACGCAGCACAGCAAGAACAGAAACATACAGCGCCTGCAGCAGCTGGAGCATGCCTCCTTGCTGGCCACGGGCCTGGAGCTGGATTCCGCCTTTGTTTTCGATCCGGAGCATGTGATCCCCCTGCAGGACCTGGTGCTGACGGCCCGGAACTACCGCTACCGGATGCCCGACAACACATATACCTTTACCCTGGGCGGACTCCGCTACTCCACCCGCCGGCAGGAGTTCCTGGCCCGGTCGCTGGATGTAAACTCGAGTGAGCAGGCCAACGAACAGCAGAAGCAGTTCAACAACGCCAGCCGCAAGCTCGTCGACCTGTCGGCGCATTCGCTGCAGATCACCGGACTCGATCTGATCCGGTCGTTGAACTCGGGGCGGCTGGAGGCGGACCGGCTCGTGCTTCGGCAGCCGGATATTGCCATGCTGCTCGATCGGCAGGTGTCGGAGTCGTCCGGCTCAGGTCAGCAGCAGGGCGGGAAGGCGCTTTTTGAAATGGTCGAACTGATTTCGGTGAACACCATCCGGCTCGAAGATGGCTCCTTTACCTTCAGCGAAAAACTCAGGCCCGTGATGCGCACCCATCTGCTGGAGCACGCCAACGTTACGGTGTCCGGCTTTGAGCTCAACCCCGAGAGCTTTGCCAACCTCAACGACACCCTCCCGATGGAGGAACTGACCCTGGAGGCCACGGACTATACCTACCGCTCCACCGACAGCCTGTATACCATCCGCCTCGACAGTCTGCATTACTCCAGCAGGCAGCAGGAGCTGGTTGCCCGCACCCTGGAGGTAAGCGCAGACAGGGAGATGAACGAGCGCCTGAAAGTCTCAGAACCGGACCTGGCCAGCCACAACCTGATCAACATCTCCGCCAAAAGGTCTCGCATAACAGGCTTTGATCTGATACACGCCTACGCCACGGGGCAGTACCACATGGACAGGCTGCTGCTCGCCGGTCCGGAAGTAACCATCCTGCAGGACCATCGTGTGCCTGCCCTCAAGAGCATCAGGATGGTAGAGGAGGACACAGCCTCAGATAATGGCGCCATGGAGCAGGTAGAGGAACTGGTCTCGACCCTGCGGGTGGGGCGGATTGATGTGAAGGACGGTGCCTTTGACTTTGCAATAATCGGGAGCGATACCATCAGCACCAGCCATACCCTGGCCCATGTGGGGTTAGGTATAGACGGGCTCCGGCTGGTGTCGCTCGAGGAGAACGACCCCCTGAATATCTTTGATGTGGACGACATCGAGGTGCTGATCCGGGGCTATACCTTTCAACTGCCCGACAGCCTGTACAGACTGGAGATAAAAGAAGTGGCGGCTTCGCTGCAGAATCGTTCCATGCGTATCGACAGCTTTCGCCTGCGGCCGCTTTTCAGTAAAGAGGAGTACGCCGATATTTTTGAATTCGCCCAGGACCGGGTGGACATGGAGGTGCCCCGGGTAGAGCTGGTGAACGTCAGTTTGCGGAGCCTGTTCAACAACCAGGACCTGGTCGCACAGAAAATGCTGATCCGGGAACCGACTGTGGAGATTTACCGCGACAACAGCATCGGCCTCAACCCGGACCGCAAGCCTCCGACCCTGCAACAAATGCTGCGCAATGCTGAGCGGGATGCAGACCTGTATCTAAAGCTGGATACTATTCTGGTTGATAACATGCGCCTGGTACACCCGGTTATCTCCATCAACGGTGATAAGCCGGGGGTGCTTCTGCTCGAGGACTCGCACCTGGAGCTGTTCAACGTCACGAACGACACGACGCTTATCCGCCAGAACAACATCATCACCGCCGATGTGCGGACTCAGTTTATGGGCGCCAGCACCCTGCAGGGCGCTACCATTTTGAGATGGACCACCCCGAAGACCGCTATACCTACGAGGCACGCTCGACCCGATGGACTTCACGGCTTTTAACCCTTTGTTTGAGAACATGATGTTTCTCCGGATCAGCAGCGGGCAGATTGGCAAAGCCACTTTTTCGATCGAGTCGACGGCAACAGCCTCCACGGGGCAGGTGCATTTCCCGTACAGCGACCTGAAGATACAGCTCCTGAACAAAGACGATCCGGAGAACCCCGGCCTGCTGTTACGGGTCGGTAACCGGCTCATCAATGCTTTGATCGTAAAGTCCAACAATCCCTCCACGCTGGGCAAATTCAGAGAAGGGGAAGTGGAAGAGGAGCGCGATAGGCAGCGGGCAGTTACCCATCACATGGGCCAGTCCCTGCTCGATGGGGTAACCACCAGCCTGATGGTCGGCTGGGTGGAGCGCATTGTGTCGATATTCGTGGATTTGTAAAATAATAGCTGCCTGCATTAACTGGCATCTGTACACCACTGCGTCCACTCCCGAACAATTGCCGTCCATTGCCGGACACCAGCGCCTCCTTCTCCTGCTTTCACCATCACTTTTCATTCTTTCACACCAAATATTAGCCAATGCTAATTTTTGGCATATATCTTGTCAGCGGTATTTTATATATGTCACAAATAAAACTATGAAAAGTTCTAGCGTAAAACACCATTTATTCTTGCTGTTGGCCGGATTTGGATTTTCCCTGCTAACGCTCACTTCCTGCGAACATGAGGACGTTCTGCCTGCTGCGCCAGCCAAGCCTTCGACAGGCACGCCAACCACTACACCTCCCACCACTACGCCGCCTGTCACAGCGAATAGCCTGTTGCAGCAATTTGACACGCAGCGCTATAAGTATGATGCGCAAAACAGGTTGATCGAGTTAAGCTTCACAAACCAGGGGGACATAGGCTATACCGTAGCTTATGAAAATGATAAACCCGTTAGACTGAACTACAGGAATGGTAATCATCTGTTGTATACCTATGCAGGTGAAAAGGTAGTGGAGGCTGTGCAGTACACCCCAGACAACAAGGTTGTTTTTCGCTTCCTGTTTGAGTACAGCGGGGACAAGCTTGTAAAAGAAACGACCCTGACTTACCTGTCAAATGAGAAAGGACACCTGAGCATAAAAGATTATGTGTACGATGCGAACAGCAATCTAACGGAGATCGTGATCACCTGGTCGCCGAGCAATAGCCCGGATGATATGCGTGGTCCGGGAGTTGTGAAGTTTGGCAACTATGACAATAAGATAAATCCTGTGCCTTATGCGAATATGTTCTTTTACTTGCCAGACGTAAAACTGCACAGAAACAATCCGGGTTTCAGAGACCCGGGCATCAATAAGACACTGTATACCTACACCTACCATGCCTCAGGTATGCCGGTGAAACGCTCGACCCAGATACAGGATTATCCGGAGTTGCCTCCAGCCGTAGAAGAGTATTCCTATTAGCCCAAACCTCAAGCTATGAATGAAAAGAGCCGCCTTTCTGATTGAAAGAGCGGCTCTTTTGCTTCTAAGATTCGGTTTCGCACATTTCCTTTATTTTCTGCAGGGCTTTGGGCCAGGTTTCGGCAAAGTAGGCTTCATACTCCTGGTTTGTATCCACGTCGACGGCCAGCACTGTCTCGCCCTCCGCCTCGGTAAAGGTATAGTTCTCCAATGCCCCGGCCCAACCAGCAACCTCCGGACCGCTGGTGATCTCGTTGCCGTTCTGCACCAGGCCCAGGTGCTCGATGCTGATAAACTGGTTCGGTATGTTTTCTTTTATCCGGCTCACCATGCCGCCAACTTTGCCGTCTTCGTCTATACCCAAAAACAGTATTTTGGCGCCTTTTTCCCAGGAGCCTTTGTAGTGTGAGGTCGGGTGAAACACAGCAGTCCAGGCTTTGTACTGCTCCGGGTCGAGCATGGTGCGGTATACCTTGTCGGCGGGCGTCGCTATGCTGATGTCGTAGTGCAGGGTAACAGGTTTTGAAGATTCCTCTACATACTTTTTGAAGTTGTCCAGAATGGCCTGCCAGCCCGTCTGCTGCATTTCTGCCGAGTGGCTGGGGTCTGCTTCAAACGATTCCGTGACACGAGTTTCTTCGCCTTCGGACTCAAACCGGATCTCTACTTTGCGGCCGTCCTCCAGGGTATAGGCAATGCGCTTGTGCTCCTGTACATCGGTGTAAGTGCCGTTGAAGTCGAAGCCCATGCTGCCGTCTTTGGCTTCCATGCGCGAACTGAACTTGCCGCCTACCTGGAGATCGTTTTCTGCCCGTGGGGTATGCCAGTCTTCGGAGGCATTGTTCCACCTGGTGATGTGCTGGGGCTCCGTCCAGAACTGCCATACTTTTTCGACCGGCGCCTGTATGCTGGCACCGATCGTGATGGGCTTGTTTTTGCTGTGTTTTCCATAGTAATGCGTTTATTTAAAGATGATTATGTTTTGATGTGTGCAAGTAAGCGCTCGTATGAAATTACATATAAATTCGTTTGAGCGTATTACTTCTTTATCAACTTTTAATTAAAACAAAGGCAATTGAATGCAACAAGCAGAAGCGGGGGTAAACTATTGTTATTCAAAGCTTTTTAGCGTAATTAAAGTATTCTGCAGCTACGCTATACCTACTATGATAAAAGTCTACTCCATTATTATCTTCCTGGCCATACTCAACTTTTCGGTGCAGGCTCAGACCATCATCCGGCTCGACGGAAGCAAGACCTCTGCAAAAGCCCTGGACCAGCAGATACAGCAGTTGATGCAGGCCGCTGACGCGCATGGGCTGGCGTTGACTGTCTTTAACAAGCAGCAGCCCGTTTTTAAAAAGACCTTTGGCTACAAACGCCTTGACACCAAAGCGCCCATCCGCGGCAGCACCAACTTTTATGGGGCTTCCCTGAGCAAAGCGGTGTTTGCAGTTCTGGTGATGAAGCTGGTAGAGGAGGGAACGCTCGATTTGGACAAGCCGCTGCAGGAGTATCTGCCAAAACCCATCTATACCTATACACCACAGAGCAAGTGGCACGACAACTTCAGCGACCTGAAAGAGGATACGCTCTACCAGCGCATTACGGCCCGCATGTGCCTGGCACATACATCCGGATTCCCGAACTGGCGCTGGTTTGAAGAAGATAAAAAGCTGCGGGTAAAGTTTGTGCCCGGCACCAGGTACAGCTACTCCGGCGAAGGGCTGGTATACCTGCAGGTGGTGCTCGAAAAGATGACCGGCAAAACCCTCGAAACGCTGATGCAGGAAAAGATTTTCCGGCCATTGGGTATGAAAAACTCTTCCTATACCTGGCAACCGGCCTTTGAGCAGGATTATGTGCTGGGCCACAAAACAGACGGAAGCCTCTACGAAAAAGACAAAGACAACGAAGCCCGATCGGCCAGCACCCTCGAAACCACCCTCGACGACTATACCTTGTTTCTGGGAGCAGTGCTGCAAAACAAACTGCTGCAGCCCGCTACTACCCGTGAAATGTTCAGTCCCCAGATCCGTATCCGGTCTGCGGCGCAATTTGGTCCGCTCAGCCAGCGTGAGACCACCGCCAACGATGACATTGAACTGAGCTACGGACTGGGCTGGGGGCTACTGACTTCACCTCATGGCCGGGGTGCCTTCAAGGAAGGGCACGGCGACGGATTTCAGCACTATTCGATCATTTTCCAGGAGCAGGGCACCGGCATTCTTATCCTCAGCAACAGCGACAATGCCGAGAGCATTTTCAAGGAACTGCTCGAGATCACGATCGGCGATACCTATACCCCCTGGGAGTGGGAAAACTACATCCCGTACGATCAGGTGAAAGAGTAGGTGGTGCGCTGCTCATTCGGTATGATCAATGCCGAGCGGAACGCCGCCTAAATTTAAAGTCACTTTTAACACAAAATAAACGTACAAAGACTACCAGATTTTTTTCGAACAAAAACACTTTGGTGATGGTAGTCAGCAATTACCGTCCCACCCACACGGCCAGTAGAGAGAATAAAAAGCGTGGGACCATCCTCAAATGGATGCTCTTTGGCACCACACTCATCATAATTGGAGTTGTCGTCGCGGCCGTGCTTTATGAAACCCGTACATCCCGTTTGCAGTCGCGCGAATTAGCGCGCTATGCCGCCACATTGACCTATCAGGTGGAGCCTGGCCGGAGCGATGCGATCGTATACCCCAAACCCGGTCCATTTGACAAACGCCTCGGCTACGCCCATTTGCCCCAGCTGCTCGACCGGCAGAAGAGCGGGGAATGGAGGTAGTGCAGCAGGCCCGCTTTTCAGATGCCTTGATGCAGTATACCTCCCGGGGCTACTTTGCGCCTTATGCCGAAAAGACACAAGCCGGCCTGCGCATCGTCGATTTCCAGGGCAGACCGGTGTACGACTTCAAATACCCGCGCCGCCTGTACGCCAGCTACGAGGCCATCCCTTCCCTGATCACCTCATCGCTTTTATTTATTGAGAACAGGGAGCTGTTGAATCCTGAAAAGCCTTACATGAACCCGGCGGTGGACTGGCTGCGCTTTACAAAAGCTGGTCTGCACCTGGCGGCCAGCCGTGTGGGGCTGGAGTACCAGACCATGGGAGCCAGTACACTGGCCACACAGCTCGAAAAATTCCGGCACTCCCCGGCGGGCATCACGGTGAGTCCGCGTGCCAAGCTGCGGCAGATGGTGTCGGCCAGCGTGCGTGCCTACCAGTCCGGCCCCGAAACCATGCCCGCCCGGCAGGCCCTGGTACTGTCGTACCTGAACAACCTGCCGCGTCTACGGGGCGCCGGGCTACGGCGAAGTGCACGGGCTGGGAGACGGACTGTGGGTGTGGTTTGGAAGCGATCCGGAGAAAGTGAACCGTCTGCTGAGTTTACCGTCGGCAGCGGGCGATAGCCTGCAGGCCCAGGGGCAGGCGCTGCGGCAGGTACTGTCGTTGTTCATTGCCCAGCGCCGCCCTGCCTACTACCTGAACGAAGGCGGACGCCAGGCGCTGAACGAGCTCACCAGCAGTTACCTTCGGCTGCTCGCTGACAACGGCCACATCAGCACCCAGCTGCGGGACGCAGGTCTGTCACAGGATGTCGCCTTCCGGGATTTCAGCGCAGAGCCGATCACGGTGCCGACCGAAACAAACAAAGGCTCGCTGATGGTGCGTACCCACCTGGCAGGTATGCTGGGCAAAACGCTCTACGACCTTGACCGCATGGATGTAGGTGCCACGACCACACTGGAGCACGCCTTGCAGGGAGAGGTGAGCACTTACCTGCAGCGCCTGAGCGATCCTGCTTATGCCAGGAGCGTGGGGCTGTATGGTGAGCGTCTGCTGAGTCCCAAACAAGCAGCTGAGATCAGGTATAGTTTTACCCTGTATGAACGCAGTCCGCAGGGCAACCTGGTGCGCGTACAAACCGACAACACCGACCAGCCGCTTGACCTGAACGAAGGCAGCAAACTGGAACTGGGCTCCACGGCCAAGCTTCGGATGCTCGTCACATACCTTGATATGATTGAAGCGCTGCATACCCGCTACGCCGGGGAGTCGGCAGGGGAATTGCGCCGTGCGCTGGCAGCTTCGCAGGACAACCTGAGTCGCTGGGTGTTGCGCTACCTGCTGCAGGCCAAAGACAAAAGCCTGGCCGCCACCCTCGATGCCGCCATGGAGCGCCGCTATTCGGCCAGTCCGCATGAGCGCTTCTTCACTGGTGGTGGCATGCATACCTTCCACAACTTCAGCGATACCGACAATGGCCGCAACCCCACCGTGCGGGAAGCCTTCCTCAAATCCATCAACCTGCCCTTTGTCAGGCTGACGCGGGACGTGGTGCGGCACAGCATACAGCAGCAGACGGGAGGCAGCGGCAGCCTGCTCGGCAACGATGCCGACCCGCGCCGCCGGGAGTATCTGACCCGATTTGCCAATCGGGAAGGGGAAACCTACCTGCTTCGCTATTGGCACAAGTATAAGGGTAAAACGGAAGAAGAGCGTTTTGAAACACTGCTTAACGGTATGCGCCTCAACTCCGTCCGGCTTGCTACGGTGCACCGCTTCTTTTACCCGGATACTGACTCCATCAGCTTCACCCGTATGATGCGCGAGCGACTGCCATGGGAAAAGAAGCTCAAAAACAAGCGCATCATGGAGCTCTACCACCAGTTCGGACCGGAGGCTTTTGACCTGAACGACCAGGGCTATATTTCGCGGGTGCATCCGCTGGAACTGTGGCTCCTGCAATACCTGCAGCAGCACCCGGAAGCTAATTGGCCGGAAGTGGCGGAGGCGAGTATGGACACCCGGCAGGAGGTATACAAATGGCTTTTCCGCTCCCGCCACAAGAGCGCCCGCGACTCCCGCATCCGCACCATGCTCGAACTCGATGCTTTTGCCGACCTGCAGCAGCGCTGGCAGAAACTGGGCTATCCGTTTCAGCAACTCGTGCCTTCCCTGGCGACGGCCCTCGGCTCTTCCGGCGACCGCCCCGAAGCGCTGGCCGAGCTGATGGGCATCATCCTGAACGATGGCGTGCGCCACCGCACCCGCCGCATCGAGGAACTGCACTTCGCCCGACAGACACCTTACGAAACCGGCCTGAAATGGCAGGAGGGAGAAGGGGAGCAGGTGCTGGCGCCGGAAGTAGCTGCGCTCGTGCGGGAAACTTTGCTGGACGTGGTGGATACCGGCACTGCCCGTCGCTTGCAGGGCGGTATACCGGGTACGGATGGTAACAAACTTCAGCTCGGCGGCAAAACCGGCACCGGCGACAACCGGGTGGTGACCATGAGCAAAAGAGGGCAGCGGCTGTCTTCCCGCAGCGTCAACCGCACAGCCACTTTTGTGTTTTTCATCGGCGACAATCACTTCGGTACACTGACCGCTTTTGTGCCTGGCCGTGAGGCGGCAGGTTTTCATTTCACCTCTTCGCTGCCGGTGCAGGTGCTCCGGGGAATGGCCCCGATCCTGGCGCCCTATCTGGAGCAAAGCAACAGCATAGAGCAGCCTACTCCTCCGGATTCCGTTTTTCTGTCGACCAATATACCTGAAATTCAGTATACTGTACATTAGGCTTTAAACGATGAATCGTCCGGTTCCTAAGCCCTGGCATTGTGTACAGGGCTTGACATGTATAGCCGGGCAGGATAATGAACAAGAGATGAGATATTCTTACCGGAGAGGTTTTTCCTGGCTGTTTCTATTCACCCTACTTGCCCTGGTGCCGCTGGGCCTTGCACTGGTGGGGCCTATACCTGCCGCCCGTGATTTCTGGACAGAACTGGGAGTAGCCCTGGGTTTTATAGCACTCGCCATTTTCGGTTTGCAATTCCTGTTCTCCGGCCGCTTTCGTTGGGTCGCGCCTACCTTCGGTATGGACAACATCGTGCACTTTCACCGCAAAATGGGACTGGTCGCTTTCTTTTTCATCCTGGCGCATCCCGTCATCCTGATCCTGAACAACACAGAATTTCTTTCTTACTTCGACTGGCGTTAACCTGCTGCGGGCCATTGCGCTCTCCTACGTTTCGGTGGCGCTGATCGGCATTACCGTCACGAGCATCTGGCGGCTGGCTTTCAAACTGAGCTACGAGAAGTGGCGGCTGCTCCACGGTTTTCTGGCACTCTCGATCGTGTTTGTGGGGGTGGTGCACTCCATACAGGTGTCGCATTACCTGGACCCGCTCTGGAAAAAGATCACACTGGCCCTGCTGATGGGCGCCTGCATGTACCTGGTGCTGCACACCCGCCTTGTCAGGCCCTGGCTCAACCGCAAAAAGCCATACCGGGTGACAGAGGTGAAAGACGAACGCGACGAGTGCTGGACGCTCACCCTCCAACCTGAGTCAGGGGAAAAGATGCAGTTCAGGCCCGGGCAGTTTGCCTGGATCTCCGTAAACGAAAGTCCCTTTACCTTGCAGCAGCATCCCTTCTCCTTTGCCTCCAGCGCAAGAGACAGCACGATCAGCTTCACGGCCAAGGAGTCAGGCGATTTCACCTCCACTTTCAAAGACATACCCAAGGGCGCACAGGTATACCTGGAAGGTCCATTCGGTTCGTTCACCCCGGAGCCGGACAGTCACCTCTTCCTGGTGATGGGCGGCATCGGCATCACCCCTGGCATGAGCATGCTGCGCACCATGCGCGACGACAAGGATCCCCGCAAAGCCATCCTGCTTTATGCCAGTAAGAAGTGGAAAGACGTAACCTTTCGGGAGGAGCTCACCGAGATCAGCAAAGAGATCGACCTGCGCATCATTCATGTGATAGAAGATGTGCCTGACGAAGAGGATTTGCCCGAGGACATCGATGGGGAAGGTGGCCGGATAGATGAAGAGATGCTGGCCAAATACCTGCCCGACAAGCCGGAAACTTTCATGTACTTTATCTGTGGTCCGGGTCCCTTGATGGATGTGGTTGAGATCGGGCTGCACAACCTGGGCGTAGACTGGCGGCGCATCTATTCGGAGCGTTTCGAAATCGTGTAATCAAACTGAAAGCCGATGCAAGACAAATACAAAAAACTACTTTACAAGATCATCAGCCGACTGGGCGAACTGGTAGGGCTTGTGCTGCTACTGGCAGCTTTGTTGTTTGCCGCCCGGGCGTGGTGAAAGATTTGTTCAACTTACAACAAAAGCAAGATGATAAAGAAAATAGACATTGGCCACGACCAGGTACTGGCCTTCCGGGTGGAAGGAGAAGTGGACGTGCAGGATATGAAAGCCTCGCAGAAAGTCATCAAACCGGAACTGGAGTCGGCGGCTCCTTTCAACCTATACCTGGAAATGGCCGCTACGGAAGGAGTGGAGCCTGCCGCTGTACAGGAGCGGGTTAGCTTTATCTTATCTAACTTCAGCGACGTGCTGGATAAGGTGAAGAAGATTGCACTTGTCACAGACAAAGACTGGCTGCAGCACCTGATGTCCGGCGTGTTTAGGATGGTGCCTTCTATCGAGCAGCGATCCTTTTCATTTGAGGAAAAGGAAGCGGCCCGCCGGTGGGTCGCTTAGTCAGGAACCTGTTGCAGAACTGTAGCTTTTGTTACGGCTTAGACGCGGGCGATCTTGCAACCCATACGCACATCAAACTCCTCTTCGGAGCTTGTGCCTGTCAGAGCGAGCGCCTTCAGCGATAACCTGGCACAGGCATCAGCATCGGAGGCAGCCCGGTGGTGCAGAAAATCAATGCGGTGCATGTTGCAGAGTGTTTTGAGGTCATACTTGTGCATGCCCTTCCAGATGTTCTTCGAGAATTTGAGGCTGCAGGTATAGCGGGCCTCCGGAAGTGGTATACCATAGGTCGCCAGCGTTTTGCGGAGCACGCTCATATCAAAACTGGCATTGTGGGCGATCAGCAGCTGCCCTTCCAGGTAAGGCTTTAACTCCGGCCACAACTCAGCGAAATCAGGCTGGTCTTTCACATCAGCAGGCCGGATGCCATGCACGGCTATATTAAACGAGCTGAAGTGAGGGTAATACAATGGCTTGATCAGCCAGGACCGTGTTTCAACGATTTCCCTTTCCCGCACCACGGTTATACCTATCTCACAAGGGCTGTCACGCTGTGGTGTGGCCGTTTCGAAATCAAGGGCGACAAAATTCATAGGATAGGGTGTCTAAATGCAGGGAATACCAATCAGTCAGGGCGCAATTTAGTCATTTTGCCGCGAAAACTTCTGAATGCTTGTGGTGACAGGTTGAAATAAGCTTTAACTTTAAGCTATCCTTAAAACCGATTCTCCACAAACAACTCGCCTTATGAGAAGTATCGCCCTATCAGTTTTATTGCTTATACCTTGCCTGACTTTTGCTCAAAAGAAGGCTGTGCCTGACCTGGTAAAGTACGTCAACCCCATGATCGGTACCGCCAAGATGGGCCATACCTATCCGGGTGCCACCGTGCCCTTTGGCATGGTGCAGCTGAGTCCGGATACCGACACCATCCCTTACGAGGTGAACGGCAAGTACAACAAGGACGTGTACAAGTACTGCGCCGGCTACCAGTACGACGACAAAACGATTGTCGGCTTCAGTCATACGCACTTCAGCGGCACCGGCCACTCCGACCTGGGCGACTTCCTGATCGCACCGACCACCGGCAAACTGCAGCTGAACCCCGGGACAGCTGACAAACCCGAAAGCGGTTACCGCTCTGCTTTTTCACATCAGAATGAAGTGGCAGAACCGGCCTACTACAAAGTAAAGCTCGACGACCACAATATCCTGGCAGAGCTCACAGCCAGTAACCGCGTGGGCATGCACCAGTATACCTTCCCGAAGTCAGACGAGGCGCATATCATCCTGGACCTGATGTCGGGCATCTACAACTACAACGGCAAAACCACCTGGACTTTTGTGCGCGTCGAGAACGACACGCTGATCACAGGTTACCGCCAGACCAATGGCTGGGCCCGCACCCGCACGGTATACTTTGCCATGTCCTTTAGCAAGCCTTTCCACCAATATGGCAACCAGGATTACTCGGAGGCACAGGCATACAAAGGCTTCTGGCGCAAGTTCGACCAGACCAAAAACTTTCCGGAGTTCGCAGGTAAAAAGCTGCGTGCCTACTTCGATTTTAAAACAGAGGAAGGAGAGAAGATCAAGATCAAATTTGCCTTGTCGCCGGTAAGTACCGAGGGGGCTTTGGCTAACATGAAAGCCGAAATTCCGCACTGGGACTTTGAGCAGGTGAAGCGCGAAGGGCAGGCCGCCTGGAACAAAGAACTGGGCAAAGTGGTGGTAGATGCCGGCAAAGATGACCTCGTGAATTTCTATACCGCCATGTACCATTCCTTCCTTGGCCCGACCACTTACATGGATGTGGACGGCAGATATAGAGGGCTGGACATGAACGTGCACCAGGCAGACGGTTTTACCAATTATACCAGCTTCTCGCTCTGGGATACCTATCGTGCCTTGCACCCGCTCTTCAACATCCTGCAGCCGGCCCGCAACAACGACATGATCAAATCCATGCTGGCGCACTACGACCAGAGCGTGCACAAGATGTTGCCGGTGTGGTCGCACTATGCGAACGAAAACTGGTGCATGATTGGCTACCATTCTGTGCCCGTGATCGCCGATGCGGTCATGAAAGGGAACGGAAACTTTGATGCAAACCGCGCCCTGGATGCCTGTGTGCAGACCGCCCGCACCCGTTACTACGATGGGCTGGGGTACTACATGGACATGGGCTATGTGCCGGAGGATAAGAACGGTTCGTCTGTATCGAAAACGCTGGAGTATGCCTACGACGACTGGTGCATTGCGCAGATGGCGAAAAAGCTGAACCGGCAGGACATCTACGAGGAGTTCAGCAAGCGTGCCCAGAACTACAAGAACGTATATGATGCCAAATCCGGCTTTATGCGTCCGAAACTGAGCGACGGTACCTGGAAGAAAGAGTTTGACCCGCTGGACACGCACGGACAGGGCTTCATCGAAGGCAACTCCTGGAACTATAGCCTGTATGTGCCGCACGATCCGGCACAAATGATCGCGATGATGGGAGGGAAGACCCGCTTTGCCCAGCACCTGGATTCGCTCTTCACCATGGAACTGCCGGATAAGTATTTCGAGAACACAGAAGACATTTCCAGAGAAGGCATCATCGGGAACTACGTGCACGGCAACGAACCCTCGCACCACGTGCCTTTCCTTTACAACTGGACTGATCAGCCCTGGAAAACTCAGGAGCGCACCCGCATGGTACTCAAGGCCATGTACAAACCGACAGTAGACGGCCTGGGCGGTAACGACGACTTCGGGCAGATGAGCGCCTGGTACATCTTCAGCGCCCTGGGCTTCTACCCGGTAGCGCCAGGCTCTGATCAGTATGCCATTACCAGCCCGGCTGTGAAATCAGCCACAATCAACCTGGAGAATGGCAGGACCTTTTCGATTGACGTGAAAGGCCAGAGTGACAAGAATGTGTATGTGCAGAAAATGGAGCTGAACGGGAAGCAGCTTCAGCGCACTTACCTGACGCATGATGAGATCATGAAGGGTGGGAAGATTACGTTCTACCTGGGAAGCAGGCCGAATAAGAAGCTTTTTGCTATGGCGCCGTGATCAGGTGAAGGTATAGCCTCACATAAGAAAGCCTCTCCTGATTGGGAGAGGCTTTCTTGTTTTGTAAATTGAGTAGATTTATGATACTACCCTCGCTCGTGGGACGCGAGTGAGGGAGGAGTGATGAAATATTCCGGCCTCTTTATACCCTAGCTTCCTTCACCTTATACCCCACAAAGCCATAATACACGATGTAGGCATAGCAGAGCATCGGGATGATAAAGGAGAGTTGCAGGTCACCACTCAGGTCGGCGAACAGACCCTGCAGCGGCGGCACGATGGCACCGCCCACGATGGCCATAACCAGGAGCGAAGAGCCCTGGCTGGTATGGCGGCCGAGCCCTTTGATGGCCAGGTCAAAGATCGTTGGGAACATGATGGAGTTGAACAAGCCAATGGCGATGATCGCCCACATAGCGAGGGAGCCTTCAGCCATTACGCCAATCAGTAATAGCCCAATCACGGCCATGGCAAACAGGCCCACGGTGCGGTTAGGTATAAAGCGGGCCAACAGCAACACCACCACGTTCAGTGCGATCAGACCCAATATGATCAATGCCTGGTTGAGGTCATAAAGGACGTATACCGTTAGGAAAGTAACCAGTGCTATAAGTGCAATCACAGCAAATTTGCCCGTGCGCTTAAAGGTGCTTAGTGCTACAGCACCGAAAAAGCGACCGATCATGGCGCCACCCCAATAGAAAGCCAGGTAATGCTTCGCCTCCGACTCTGACAATCCTGTGATCTGCGGAAGTTTGATGTAGTTGATCAAGGCACTGCCGATACTTACCTCACCACCCACATACATGAAAATACAAACGATACCCAGTACCAGGTGCGGATACTTCGTGGCCCCAGCACCCCGTTCAATTTTACCGCCTCCTTCCAAACGCGGCAGCTTCGCCACTTTAATCAGAACGGCCAGTAACAACAGCAAAGCAGCAAGACCCAGGTAAGGCAATTTCACAGAATCAGCCGTATCGATCTCAGCAGATGCCACCTGGTCGAAGATCAGGTAACCCCCGATGATAGGCGCGATCGTGGTGCCGAAGGAGTTGAGCGCCTGCGACAGATTCATGCGGCTGGAAGATGTTTCAGGCGAACCCAGAATAGCTACATAAGGATTTGCTGTGATCTGCAGCACTGTAATGCCGGATGCCAGCACAAACAAAGCCATCAGGAAGAAGCCGTAACTGTGAAAAACAGCCGCCGGGTAAAACAGGGTACAGCCCAGCGCCGCTACGATCAAACCAATGATGATACCATTTTTATATCCGATCTTCTGGATAGGGTCACCTTTGCTGACTGAAAGCAGGAAGTAGAGAAACGAAACGATAAAATAGGCCCCAAAGAAGGCCGTCTGTATCAGCATGGCCTGCCAGAGCTGCAGCGTGAACACCTCCTGCAGTTTAGGTATAAGGATGTCATTCATGCAGGTGATGAAGCCCCACATAAAGAATAGGAGGGTTACGACAATCAGCGGCGAGGTATAGTTCTTATAGTCCCGCGAAGACTCTTTTGGCTGAGAAGCTACTTCTTCAGTTGCAATAGGCGTGATGGATGGCATTAGAGGATAGGTTAGTATGAATAAGGTTTATTTCAGGTGCTGTGTTGCAGTATGGTCGTTGGTGAAAGAATAAGGCGCTGCACTTTCCTGTGTGCCGCGACTCGTGTCAGGCTTAGCGCCCATCTCAAATTTAAGTTTACCGCCCTTCAGTATGTCTTCATGGGAGATCCAATTCTGCTCGTGCTTTTTTCCGTTGAGGGTGGCTTTCTGCAAATACAGATTTTCCCTGCTGTTAGACGGTGCTTCGATCACGAACGTTTTTGCCATTTTTCGAGTTTTATCGTTGTTTTTTTGAATAGCGGCGCACCGATCACATACTGGTTTACGGCTGGGGTAACCGGGTAGAAGCCCATGGCTGAGAAAACATACCAGGCAGAGGTCTGTCCGTTGTCTTCATCGCCGCAATAGCCGTCGGGGGTGGGTTGATACATACGGTTCATGGTCTCGCGTACCCAGTATTGCGACTTCCAGGGCGCTCCGGCATAGTTATACAGGTAGATCATGTGCTGGATAGGCTGATTGCCATGGGCATACTGGCCCATGTTAGCGATCTGCATTTCGCGTATTTCGTGGATCACACTGCCATAGTAACTCTCGTCGTAGACGGGTGGCAGCGTGAACACCGAATCCAGCTTGGCTACAAAGTTTTGCCGGCCACCCATCAGGTCAATCAGCCCCTGCACGTCATGGAACACGGACCAGCTGTAGTGCCAACTGTTGCCCTCGGTAAAGGCATCGCCCCACTTAAAGGGGTTGAAGGGTGACTGAAACGTGCCGTTCCTGTTTTTGCCGCGCATCAAGCCTGTGGTAGGGTCGTACAGATTCCGGTAGTTCTGGCTGCGCTTCGCATAGAGGTTGATTTCTTCCTGTGGCCTGTTGAGCGCTTTGGCGAGTTGATAGATGGCAAAGTCATCGTAGGCATACTCCAGGGTACGGGCCGCATTCTCGTTTATCTTGACATCGTAAGGCACATAGCCGAGTTTGTTGTAGTATGGTGCACCGGCGCGACCGATGGCCGTGATCGGTCCCTCGTTGTTGGCACCGTGCAGAAGCGCTTCGTACAGTTTATCAATGTCATAGCCACGCAGGCCTTTCATATAAGCATCAGCTACCACAGAAGCCGAGTTATTGCCGATCATGATGTTGGCATATCCCGGACTGGACCACTCCGGTAACCAGCCGCCTTCTTTGTAGTCGTTTACTAAACCAGCCTGCATCTCTTTGTTGATGCTCGGATAAGCCAGGTTCAGGAAAGGGTAGAGCGCCCGGAAAGTGTCCCAGAAACCAGTGCCGGCGAAGCGAAAGCCAGGGTATACCTTGCCGTCATAAGGACTGTAGTGTACTGGGTTGCCGCTGGCATCGAGTTCGTACATTTTATGGGGGAAGAACAAGGTGCGGTAGAGGCAACTGTAGAAAGTGCGCATCTGCTCATCCGTACCACCCTCTACCGTGATGCGGCTCATAGCTTCGTTCCAGAGTGATTTGGCTTTCTGCTTCGTTGCTTCAAAATTATCCTGAGCGAGCTCACGCTTCAGGTTCAGTTCCGCCTGCTCCAGACTGATAAAGGAGGAAGCAACCCGCAGGTTCACCTGCTCGCCTTTCACTGTTTTGAACCCGACAATAGCACCCGCATGATCGGCGCTCATCTCCAGTTTGTCTTTCACCAGTGTCGAGTCGTGCCAAGTATAGGCTATGGTAAAAGGCTTGTCAGCATAGATGACAAAGTGGTTCTTGAAATCGACCGGGTTGCTGCGGGCATTTTTGGTGGTATAGCCCACAATTCTGTTTTCGCCAGGTATAACTTTTACAAAGGAGCCTTTGTCAAGCGCATCGATCACGATAAAGGAGCTGTCTGATTTGGGGTAGGTGATGCGGAACTGGGCAGCACGCTCCGTAGGCGTAAACTCTGTAGTCACGTCGTGGTCTGCCAGGTATACGCTATAATAGTAGGGCTTGGCCACCTCCGATTTGTGAGAGAACCAGCTGGCCCGGGCATCCTGATCGAAGCGCAATTTGCCTGTCACGGGCATGATCACAAACTGGCCGTAGTCGTTCATCCAGGGCGAAGGCTGGTGCGTCTGCTTAAAGCCCCGGATCTTGTCGGCATCATAGGTATAGGCCCAACCGTTTCCCATTTTACCGGTTTGTGGCGTCCACAGGTTCATGCCCCAGGGTACAGCCACGGCTGGGTAGGTGTTGCCATTCGACAGGCTCACTTTGGAGTCGGTGCCCATGAGCGGATTGGCCAGCTCTTCAGGCTCAAACTTCTGCTTCTTTTGTTGCGCCAGTAGCGTAAAAGGTGTGCAAAGCAGGGTAACCAGGGCAATGCAGCGTAATTGTTTTTTCATAAAGATGCGATGCTGGTTTAGTAGCCAGTTAGTTGCCTGAAACAAAACACAGGCTGTGCTTTCAGCTGGTAATTGATCAAGACTCCCAATATAGTAAAATATAGAATGCGTGTTGGTGCTAATAGAGTAGCTTATTACAGTATAAGGCAGGCTTTTTTATGATGTGTTATCAGGAAGAAATGAAGGGATAGAGAGAGTTGGACGGCCTATGGCGAAATCCGGCCTTCCCAGATTTTAATAGCTGATAATTTTCTTATATTAGATTAATGTAAAGAGAAGCTAATAGGCCGTAAAAGCCTGTATACTTACCGCAGTTGGCGGGCTTATACATGTATTTTCTAACGTAGACCAATCATATTTTGTGAGAAGCAATTACAAAGAATAATTGAAGATGAAATCAGTAAACAGTGAGGAAATGGAGAATCAGGGTTCAGTACTATTCTACCATGGCACGAAGGCTAACCTAAAGCCTGGAGATTTGATTGAGCCCGGCTTCAATTCAAATTACGGGAAGCGGAAGAAAGCGGCTTATGTCTATCTGACTGCCACCATGGACGCCGCTATTTGGGGAGCTGAACTTGCTCAGGGGGAAGGCCGGGGCAGGATTTATACAGTAGAGCCAACCGGTACGATAGAAGATGACCCCAATCTGACGGATAAGAAATACCCCGGCAATCCGACAAAATCTTACCGCACCCGGAGTCCGCTTCGGGTAACCGGAGAAGTGACGAACTGGCAGGGGCATCCCGCGGAGCAACTAAAAGCGATGAAAGACCACCTCGAGCAGCTAAAGCAACAAGGTATAGAAGCCATTGAAGATTGATTTGCTGCGGCCTATAGAAACTTCACGGTAATATAACTATCCGTGTTCCTTCCCTGGTCATCGGTGCAGGAGATCTTATACCTGCCGGCCTTTTTCGGCTCAAAAAACACTTTTTCGTTGGCGGCTGTGGCTTTGAGAAACTTGTCGTTGATGTACCAGTATACCTGCTTCACCTCGTTGTGGGCATTGCTATGCAGCATCAGTTGCTGACGTTCTTCCTGTTCCATGAAGTACTCCATACCAGCAGCCGGAGAAGTAATAATGGGAGCATACTCCTTAAAAATGCGGCTGCAACTGGGGTTGTGCGCCGGAATTGGCGTATAGGGAATCCGCTCTGCATCAAAAAAGGTAAGCAGTTCCGGAGCATGGTTCGGGTATAGCTGCTGCACAAATCCTGTCGCTGGCTGGCAGCTGGTGCAATAGCTGTGCTTTTTGTCCTCAGAAACAGCAATGCGTTTCAGGTGGCTGCACTTCCGGGTAGAGGAGATGCCGGGGATGAACGTATCCAGCACCTGGTTTCGGCAGAAACTGTTGGCCGGGCTGCCGCTTTCGGCACACACCGCTCTTAAACCAATGCCCTTTGGTTGCTGAAACCACCCGGCGGTGGAGTTGTAGTCGATGCTGTTAAAGATGTCGAAAAGCAGGGGAGTGGCTGAGTCGGTGCCATTGAGTTCGGGCACCCCTTCGCCGGAGAAATTGCCTACCCACACGCCCACCGTGTACTTCTTGTTGTAGCCGATGCTCCAGGCATCCTTGCGCCCATAGGAGGTGCCGGTTTTCCAGGCGATCTTGGGCAGGTTCGGACTGTTGTGCGCATTGTGCGGCAGGTCAGGACGGGTGAGTTGTGTCAGAATCTGATTCGTCATGTAAGCAGCTCCCGGCGATAATAGTTGAGTTTCCTGTTCTGTTGTGTCTTCCTGTAACCATCTGATGTGGCTATACCTGCCCTGGTTTGCAAAAGCGGAATAGAGTAAAGTCAGCTCTTCCAGTTTCACATCACACCCTCCCAAGATCAGAGACAGACCCAGTTGGTTGCCCTTGCGTTTCATCTCCGAAAACTCCGCCTGCTTCAGTTTCTGCACAAAGGTATAGACGCCCAACTGGTCGAGCACTTTCACCGCCGGCACATTGAGCGAAGTAGCCAGGGCATGCGCTATGGTCACATTGCCATTGTAGTTGCCAAAATAGTTCTGCGGACGGTACCCGGCATAATCTACAGGTACATCGGTAATCATGGTTTTAGGTGTAAGCAGACCTTTGTCGAAAGCCGCAGCGTAGAGGAATGGCTTTAAGGTACTGCCAGGGGAGCGGACTGCTCTTACTCCGTCCACCTGCCCGTGGTGCGCAAAGTCATTGAAATCAGCTGATCCCAGGTAGGCTTCAACAGCCCGGGTCTGGTTGTTGATCACCAGCACGGCTGCATTGTGGATGTTCTGGTAGCGCAGCCGCTGCATGTAGTTATATGCCAGTTGCTCCACCTTTTCCTGTACCTGTCGGTTAAGCGTGGTTTTGACGATCGGGTGGTTTTTATACCTGCGGAACATACGGTAGGCGAAGTGCGGGGCCACCTTGGGAGCCTGTTGCCTGCGAGCTTCCAGCGGCTCCAGCAAAGCATCCTCAATTTCCGGTGCCGGGAAAGCCCCTTGCTCCTGGTAGAAGCGCAACCACTTGTTCCGGAACTCCACGATCCGCTCATTCTGCTCCCCAATGCGCAGCGAAGAGGGTTTGTTAGGTATAACCGTCAGCGTGACCGCCTGCGCCAGACTCAACTGCCTGGGTGACTGCTGAAAATAAAGCACAGAGGCTGCCTTTACGCCTTCAATATTTCCACCAAATGGCACCAGATCCAGGTAAAGCTGCAGGATTTCGTCTTTGCTGTAATACCACTCCAGCTGCAGTGCCCGAAACATCTCGTACAGCTTGTTGGCATAGGTACGCTTTTGCGGGTAAAGCAGCCGTGCCACCTGCATGGTAATGGTAGAGGCGCCTGAGGTTTTTTTGTTTTGCAGCAGGTTATTGGCAAAGGCTCTGCTAATGGCAAAGGGGTTGACGCCGGGGTGATAGTAAAAATACCTATCCTCCTTCAGCAGCACCGCCTTTTTCAGGACCGGGTTGATCTCGTCCGGCTCCAGCTGCATACGCCACTTATCATCCCGGCTCAGAAAAGCATTGATTACACTGCCATCCGAAGCGGTGATCACAGGGGAATAGGATATGTTTACTTTGAGGGGGTAGAGGTGGTTGAGAAGGGCAAAGGTCAGGCAAAGCAGCAACACAAGGTGTAGCGTATACCGGAGCCAGGGCTTGCTGTAAGTGAGCAGCCGTCGGGGTAGGGTATAGGTTATGTTTTGTGTTGACATTTAGGTTAGTACTGGTTTTCAATTCATGGCGCGAGCGTCCTCGCTCGTGTCTACTATGGTGGGGCCTCTGGCCCAGGTATAACTGCTCTTGCTAGCGTAGCGGCGGCTATTCAGGTATAGCAAGCCGAGTTGTTTCATCGCCTGCCCTGGCCGGGCGGGCCTTACTTTTTGTCTTGATACAAAAAGTAAGACAAAAAGTCAAGACCCTCCAAACTCGCTGAACACTCGAACAGTGGAGTGTCATTAAGTGCACTTGGTACAGGTGATCTGTTCCATAGCTCAAGGGACAAGGATGTCTTTCAATGCGTACCAGTGGTGTGTGCAGAAATCCACTCCTAAACTCTCAAACTCCTCAACTCCCAAACTCACCTCACTCTCACAACCCCACCCCCCGAGTAGCTATGATACTCTGCATTATACATCGCATCAGCCCCGATCGGCCCTAACTGAAACGTCCCCTTCGACACGGCACGTACCTGGTAGAAAAAGTACTGCGGCTCTGGCTTGGCGGTGGCGTAGAGGTTGATCCTGTCGTCGCGGATGTCGATATGATCCGGGGTAGCAGGTTTTTGCGCTTCTATCCAGCCGAACTCACGGGCTGTCATCAGGCGCGGTTTTCTATCTCAAAACCGGCTGGCAGCATGTCGGTGATGGCGATGTTAGGCATGCTTCTGCCGTCCAGCGACTGCAGCTCCACACGCACTACCACCAGATCGTTTTGCCGGAAGGTATTGTCAGTGATTTCTCTGCCATTGCGGTCGAAGAAGGTTTTGCGTACTTTCAGGTAATTGTCTTCGCGCTTCACGTCGCCGCTCTGGCTGATGCCTTCCAGTTCCCAGAAATAATAGGCAGTGCCTGTTCCCTTACTTCGAATACTGATCGGGCCGCTGCTGATGTTATTGGTCAGCGTCAGGTCGTTACCGGAGAAGGTGCCGATCTGCTTTCCGTTCTGGTATACCTGCGCCGTTTGGTTGCCCTGGTTCCTGCTCGACAGCTTACCCAAAGCCATCAGCGCAAAAGCACGTTCCTGGGTGTTGTACCACCGCTTCGAGCGCAGCTCATCAGATAAATGTCGGGCCAGTGTGCCGACCTGCGGGTTGTCCGGGTCAGCTTCAATCAAACTGTTCAGCGAGATCGCCATGTCACGGATGGGTGAGTAGAAGCTGCCGCCGAGGGCACGTACAGAGGTTTCGCCGGCAAAGGAGCGGGGCAGGATCTGGTTGAAGCTTTCGCGGCTGCCGTTCAGGGCGTAGGTGCTGGCCAGCAGGTAGCGGGCATCCAGCGACAGCAATTCCGGTTTGGCTTTGTAGTAGTTCATGGTAGACCAATCCACCGTGCCCGCGATGCTGAGTACGTAGAGCGAGTAAGTGGTTTCGCGGGCGGCGATGTACTTGCTCTTCACCTGGCGGCTGACATCGTAGTAACGGTATTCTTCCATGGCCTTGCCTTTTACCTTCTGTTGCAGGTAGCGCACGGCTTTATCCAGCACTTCCTGCGTTATCGGGAAGCCCGCCTTCTTCGCCTCCAGTAAAAAGTGCGTGGCATAGGTGCTGCTCCACCAGTCGGTGTAGGTGCCGCCGGGCCAGTAAGTAAATCCGCCGTCATATTGCTGCATCAGCTCAATTTTGGTGATAGCCTCCTGCACCAGGTAGTTCGGGTTGAAGCTGCGGCTCTTGTTGTCCTGTTGCAGCGAACGGGCCAGGTCAGTGTAGTAGAGCAGCGGGAAAGCCGTGGAAGTAGTCTGCTCCAGGCAACCATGCGGGTAGCGCAGCAGGAAGGTAATGTCATCCGTAAACTGTGCTAGCGGAGAACGGCTCACCACCAGCTTGGCCGACACCGACGAAGGTATAAAGTCGTTGGCCAGTTTGATGTCGGCTGTGGCGCCGTCTTTCACGCTGCCAGCATCCACTACTTTGGTCAGTGGTGCGATAGGGCGTACCGTGATATCGGTGTTGCTGACAAAAGACTCGTTCAGGGCATTGACCGTCACTTTCACAGTAGCCTGCCCGATGGCAGGAGTAGCTACTAATTTGTAAGTTACCTGCGCCTCGGTGTTCGGATTTATACCTGCTGATTTCCTGGTTTCTCCTACTACACGCAGCGGGCCTGTCACGGCGATGGTGCTGGCGGCTGTGGCTTTGGTCGTGGTGGTATTGCTGAGCGTAACCGGCACCAGGATGGTATCGCGCGGACTCACAAAACGAGGCAGGGCCGTGCTGATCACCACCGGATCTGACACCCGCATCATCTTTTCGGATGAGCCGAAGGCATTGTCCTTATAGGCCACGGCCATAATGCGCACCGCCCCCGAGAACTTAGGTATACGCACGTTTACGGCTGCCTCGCCGCTGGCATTTGCCTTTAACTGCCCGCTCCACAGCGACACGAGCTTTACCCGTTTGCTGGTGAGCGGATTGATGCGTTTTGCCAAATCGTAACCGTCGCCGCCAGTGCTGGAGCGGTTGCCAAGTTCCGGGAACAGGAAGGGGTACAGGTCATAGCCCGTCACTTCCAGCGCCCGCTTCTGGTAGAAGAAGCCATGCGGGTCAGGTGTTTGGTAATCCTTTATCTGCAGAATGCCTTCATCCACCACGGCCAGGGTCACTTCAGCGTTTGGCGCCGTTTTCACCTTCACCTGTTGCACACGGCTGGAGCGGGACGCTTCGGGTGCCTGTATGGCAACAGACAACTGCGTGCTCTTCCTGGTAACACTAAGGGGTTTAAATCCACGGGCAATGGTCAGTGGCATCTGGTTGTCCTTAACCTGGCGCAGGGCAATGGCGGTAATGTAGGCTGTTGGTAGGTGTTCGTCTTTGATCGGCAGGGTAAGCGAAGCGGCTTTTTTGTCGGTCTTGAGGTAGTAGTAGCTCAGCACTTTGTTCTGTTCCACCGTCACCAGAATCTTCCCGGCAAATGGAGACTTGAACAAAACTTTAGCCTGGTCGCCTACCTCGTATTTTTCTTTGTCGAGTGATATATCTACTTCGCCCTCGGTGTTCACGGCAAAGGAGGTGCTTTCGGTATCGCCCCAGCCGTAGGCATAGAACTCCTGCGCCACGTAGTTGTAGGCGCCCGGACGCATCACCCGAATTTCATACTGCCCGGAAGTAACAGGGGTGAAATTGAACACAGCGCCATTGGCAGGTATTTGCATATCCTGATTAATGATGACCTGCTCTCTGCGCTGCGACCTGTAGCTGTACTCGTCGCTATGACGAGCAATCACCGATTCGTAGGTATAGCGCACGAGTTGCACTCTGGCTGTGGTCTTAACCGGTGAACCAGTGCGATCGAGGGCAATTAGCGGAATGTTGAGTGCGCTGCGGGTACTCACATAGTCATCAAAGTTCCGGATACCGTAAAAAGCCTGCTGCGTACTCACGTCAAACTTGTTGAGGCGGTTTACTGGTCGGCCGGTTTCATCGAAAACAGTGGTATAAAGTGAACCGTCCAGTAAGCCGATATCTTTGAAGTTCTCCAGCTCAAAAGTTTCCTGCCCTTTGCCCTGCGCGTCGGTTTCTCCCTGGCGGGTGCTGGTCTGGATGTTGATGGAGCCGGAGGTATGGATATCAAAAGTATAATCTGGGTAGCGCTTGGCCTCAAAGGTTTTCTTTTTGAGGCTGAGCTGCGTTTCGTAGTTGCGGTTAGCGGCCGGGGGGCCGAACAGGTTCTGCGCCGTCAGGTTAAGTACAAGCTTCTCGCCGGCATTGTAAGTGCTTTTGTTGAGGACAGCCGTCACCTTCAGACGGTCGGGCATAAACTCTTCTACACCTATCTTCTTTGCGTTCAGCAGTACATCGTTGCCGGAGTATACCTCCAGGGTATAAGTACCCGTGACAGCAGCTCCGTTCAGGATGAAACTGGTTTCGCTGGCGCCTTGGTTGTTCAATTTGCCTTTGGTGCTACGGTACTCTTTGCCGTTGGGTAAGAGCAGTTTCACTTTAATAGGCAAGCCTGCCACCGTTTTCCAGTCCGGCGTGCGCACCACCGTGTTGACATGAATGGTGTCGCCGGGGCGGTAGAGATCGCGATCTCCATAGATGAAGGCGTCGTAGTTCAGATCGGTCAGGCGTTTGCCACCTACTTCAAAGCGGGAGGTATTCACCTGGGTCTGGCTATAGGGCATGTAATTGAAGTCGTCACCTTTGCGGGCCGTGATCATGCCGATCTTAAAATCAGGTGCTGCTGTGCCGGTGTTGCTGAACCGGGCCACCCCATCCTTGTCAGTCGTGGCTTTGTGCACCACCTGGTTGTTGGTGCTGATAAAGCAAATTTCAACCCCGTCCAGGGTGCTGGCCTCGCGAATGGAATTGGCAAATACCACTACTTCGTCCTTGCCCTGCTTGGCGATCAAACCAATATCCGACACCGACACAATTTTGGAATCCTTCAGCCAGTTTTTATCAGTGCTGGCCACGGTGATCACATACAATCCTTTGAACTGGCTATCGAAGTCGAGGTCGTGCAGGTTGAGGTTGAGCAGGTAGGAGCTGCCTTGCTTGCGCAGGCTTTCGGTGTTGTACTCGCGCTCGAAAAGTGTGTTGCCGTTGTTTTCGTTCACATCGTAGTAGGAGCTGGAGTAGTACTCTTCCGTTTCCTCGTCGTAGTAGCCGTCATACATTTTACCCTCGCGCAGATAGTGCAGAATGTTGTTTTCGTATAACTTGCTGATGCTCACTTTTATGCGCGGCACGTTGCTCAGGTTGAGGGCGATGTTGCGGGCACCCTGGCTGCTGAGGTATATACTCTTTCCGTTGGCAAAACTGATGCTTGGTTGCGTTGAGGCAAACGTGACGCTGTGCCGGTAAGGCTGGCCCATCGGCTTTCCGGCCATACCTGCCAGGTCACCGGAGAGGGTGAGGGTATAGGTGCTGTTCTGGTTGAAGTTACCTTTCAGTACCAAACCGTTTTGCAGGCGCTCCACCGTATACTCCCGGCGCGGGCTAACTTCGATCAGGTTGCTGATGTTGCTATTGGTAACAGGCTGCGTGGTAAGGATATAGATGCGCTCCTGGCCTTCTTCCAATGCGGTCACCACCTCGGCTACCATCATACGCTGGCGGCTTGGCAAGAGTACATCCCGTTCTATGGTCTGGTCAGTTTGAGAGGTGCTTCCTGCCACGCTCAGGCCCCTTGGCAATGTGCAGTCGCAGCGGGATCTCTTTATCCTCTTGTCCTGCCACATTTTTAACCCGAATGGTCACATTGTCTCGGTTACCGCTGGCCAGCTCTATGGGTAGCTCTTTATTTCCTGCATATACTTTTAGATGTTCCCGTAATTCCTGGAAAAGCACCGGATAGTTAAAGTCGAGCTGTAAACTGGCCTCGAGCTGGTTCGGATTGTTCTCATTTGTCACCCAATAGCTTTTTACCTGATGCAGCCGGAGGTAGGGGGTATGGAAAGTTAGGCCCTGACCGGCGGGTATCTTATACTTTTCAGTTGTGTGGCGTAGCAGATTTTCTGTTAGCTCCGCTTTATAATTCGTAGTAGGGGCAAAGGGTTTGTCTGGTGAGAACACCAGTTCGTTAGGAGCCGTCCATTTATACTTGCCGTCCACCCTTGGCGTGATGGTCAGGTATGGAATTGTATCCCATTGGTTCAAAAGCGAATCGCCTACCAGGTCTTTGTCAAATAGGAAGACCAGGTTTTGTTCCCGGGCGATTTCCTGCTCAAAATTCTTGCTTTGCAGCCGCAATTCATCGCTCTTGCTTCGGCAACTGAACACGCAAAGTAAAAACAGCCATACACAGAGTCGGAGCAGGTGCCGAAGTGGTGTGGGGTGGGGGTGTCTTATATTCATAGTATAGGTAGAAGAAGGGCAAAAATTGGTTGGTTGGAGTATACTTTTAAAATGGCTCCTTTGCATTGATTTTAGAGAAAAATGCTACGTAATGATATGAATTTTTACAGTAGTTGCAAAGGAGGCTATACCTAAATCAGCATGATTGAATAAGGTTAAAAAGAATTCATACCTTTTACCGCTTTTATATGGAGTGCCGCCCTGTTATATGTGAGCTATCTAAAGCCAGGACGGTTAGTTTAAAAGCATGTGTCAGTAATAGAAAAATGCCTGATTACAGCTGGTAATCAGGCATTGAAGGTATGGTCAAGTATTTTCTGGTCTACTTTCCGATGCAGAAAGTAATTGTTCATGATTATCAGTTAGTTATGTTGATTTGTAACAGGATTCGTAACAAATGTTTCTTTCAGAAGTCTACTAATATACGGCAAAAAAGGAAAGATAGCAGTTCCTTAGCATTCCTCTTTGGGTTGATGTTTATCACATGGGTGTTGTATTCCGATCGACGCACACTTTCATGTTAATATTTTTAATGAAGACTAAAAATAACAAATTTAGTGCTGTCTTTCAGGTTCCAATCCAAACGGGATCACGGTTTAAGTACGAAAAAACCCTCTTAGTTTAACGCTAAGAGGGTTTTTTATTTTATGGCCTCACGCATGTAGAACAAACTGTTCTACACGTGAAGTATTTTGTTCTACATGTCCGCTTCTGCATTTCTTTAAAAATTTATACAAGGGAACATCTTTTCCAGTTAAATTTTCAGGTTGAAGCTTGTGAAGTAAACTCCATTCTGCACTGCATGCTAAAGTTCATTGCTTAAAGCAATCCTGTCAAGTGTCAATGAACTGATCTATGCCGGTTCCACACCTACACAGTCAAGAAGTCAAAAAAATCCTCACTAGCTTAAAACTTTTGGTTCTGCACTTTATATAATCTGTATAACACAAACAAAATACAAAAATGATAAAAGGTGCACCAACATCAACCCTGAGTGGAGCCGATAAGCTGTTCGACCCTCAATATTATTTGGAAGTAGATATATTCCATCCACAACCTCAGTTCACCTCTGACATGTTTGGGGGTAGTAAAAGCCTATGTGGCAACGAAAAGTATGTGCGTGACTATACAATCTTCGAGTGGGAGAATTGCATGTATCGCAAAACTGGTGGACTCCTTATAGAGGGCGATACATGCAAATATCAACCGGGATTTATCCTAACTTCAGATGTACTATTGTATAGAGACTCAGAAGTTGATATGGTGTTGAAGGGACATGCTTTCAGTGACCTGATGATCTGTGCCATCCATGACTATGATACGGGTGCTGTATGCCATTATCATTTGAGCCTTTTTTTGAGGAGTATTAGCACTGGAGAGTTCTTTGTCATTGCCTATGATTATTCCACATTGTATACAGCCGAATACTTGGCTGAAATTAGTTCAGCACATCCATCAGAAACCCTTTTAGATCTTGGATACCCATTTTATTATGCTCGTAGGATTAAAATCACTGAAGAGGATTTAGTAAATGCAAGCAATAAATATGATGATTTTATGTTATTTAACCTTGATGAATACAGGTCTAGGGCAAGGATATATAAGATAGATAAGCTCTTTGGTAAATAGTGCGACCCTATTCTTTAATTGTAGGCATCTATCTAGAAACACCTAGAGCTTTTCACTTATGGGTGGATCATAATTGGGGTGCCTACAGCCACAGCTCTATACAATTCGTCAATCTCTCCATTAGTCACAGCTATACAGCCTTGGGTCCAGTCTACCCATCGATGCAGCTTCCCAATAAGGCCAGTTCCGTTCCGAAGTCCGTGAATCTTAATTGCACCACCGGGTGATTTGCCAAGCTTCTTTGCGTAGGCAATGTCATCAGCATTAGGGTAGGATATGCCTAGATTCTTATGATAGGCACTGTTGGGGTTCTTGTCGTTGATTGAATAGGAGCCTTCAGGCGTCTTCATGTCTCCTTCGTACTTCTTATGACCAATAGGGGATCCTCCTAAGGCGATAGAATATATTTTTATTAGCCGGCCTTTTGAATAAGCCATTAGCTTCCTTTGAGATTTATAAATGACCAGCTTATCAACTTTGGTGTTTGACGGCAGCTGATCTTCTGAGGATAAGTTAAGTGCTGTCAGACTAAAGAAAGTAACTACAAGTAAAGTGACAGCCTTGTGCCTCATGAGTGGTTCTAATATTTTGATATTCTTAAAATTAAGCAAATAAAACTTTCAAATA
>NZ_AKIS01000132.1:0-16074 GCF_000277005.1 Pontibacter sp. BAB1700
ACAAATATATTTAAATGTTAAATAATTTTCAATAAAAATTACCTATAGTTATGTTTGTAATACATCAATTCATTAATAATCAGATAAAATGGAATTGCAAACACTCACAGAACCGACGGCACTGGAAGCTACGATGAAGCACCTGAGCCGTACATCCCTGCCTAAAGTACTACAGGTACAACAGGGAATCATCCGTGCCACGCACGACTTTATGTTCAAAAAAGGTCTGACGCAGCTGATGCCGCTCATGCTCTCGCCCATTACGGACCCACTCAACCATGGCGTGGTAGATGCCTCTATTGGTTATGCTGACCAACGCTGGAGCCTGACTAAATCGATGATCTTTCATAAGCAGCTGGCTTTGGTAAACCAGGAACTGGATAGCCTTTACATTGTATCGCCAAACGTGCGCCTCGAATTCTCAGACCGCGCCGGCACAGGTCGACACTTGTTTGAGTTCACACAGGTAGACTTTGAGTTTCGTGGTAAGGACCGCTTCTTTGTGATGGAGTTTATGGAAGAACTTGTAAACTTTGTCTTCGCCCGTTTGAACAAAGAGATTCCTGAAGTCCTGATCGAATTGCGTGGGGAATTGCTGCCGCAGTACGAGAAGTGGCCGGTTTTCCGCACCGAAAAACTGGAGGCTGCCCTGGGCCCGGATTACGAAAAGCTGAAATCTGAGGAAGCAACGGAGCCATTCTGGCTGATCAACCACAAGCGAGAATTCTATGACAAAGAAGATCCAAGCCGCCGTGGCACTTATCTGAACTATGACGTGATCTGGCCAGAGGGCTTCGGCGAAGGTTTGTCAGGCGCTGAGCGGGAGCACGAATACAAGCAGATACTGAAGCGCATGGACGAAGTGGGAACCAGTCAAGAGACGTTCAAGCACTACCTGGAAGTTGCCAAAGCTGGCTTGCTGCCGAAAACCGCCGGTGCTGGTTTCGGTGTGGAGCGTATGACGCGGTTTATTTGTCGCTTGAAGGATGTGGATGAAGTAACGGTGTTTTCGCGCAAGCCCTGCACTCCTGCAATTTTTTAAAGGTATAGGATATGGATGATGGTAATAATTGCCTGAGGGATCAGGCACTGAATGGAACGTAAAAGGCCTGCAATTATAATTTGCAGGCCTTTTACGTTTATTAAGGTATGGCATTCATGCTATTATGGCGCGAGCGTCATTCAGGTGCACATGGCAGGTGTGATCTGTTTCATTGCTTAAGTTCAAATTACTCTTTCAATTTGTGCCAGTGGTGTGTAACAGTCACCATAGAGCTTACATGCGCGAATTTGTAGGAGCAGAAAAGTCCCCCTTTGAAGGGGGCAGGGGGATGACAATCATGCACGAGAATCCTGAAAATCCCTTAATCCTGCAAATCCTGATCCTACTTCCCCTCCCGCTCTTTCCAAAGCTGGTTAAACGACTTTGGCGCTACTTGCAGCGGTTCTCTTCGCTTACTCCAGGTATCTTTCAACACTTGCTTCAGCACGAAGTTCTTTACTCCCGCCGGAGCCATGTTAAGCAGTTTGCGGCTCTTCATAGCTTTGAGCCACAGCTTGAAAGTAGTGCGCTCACTTTTCTCAGTAAAGCCCTGCTCCACACTCTGGCGGCGGTTGAGCAGCAGCAGGTTGTGGATGTTGATCTTCACCGGGCAAACTGAGGTACAGGCGCCGCAAAGGGAGCTGGCAAAGCTCAGGTGCTTGTTCTCGGCCATGCCGTTGTAGTGCGGCGTGATCACCGAGCCGATCGGGCCGCTATACGTGCTCTCGTAGGTATGGCCGCCGATGTTCTTGTATACCGGGCACACATTCAGGCAGGCGCCGCAGCGGATGCAGTTCAGGGCTTCACGCTTCTCCGGCAAAGCCAGTAGCTCCGTACGGCCATTGTCGAGCAGCACCACATACATCTCTTCCGGGCCGTCCTTTTCGTTTGGCTGGCGCGGACCTGTGAAGATCGTGTTGTAAATCGTCACTTGCTGTCCGGTGCCGCTCGTGCTTAGCAAAGGCCAGAACAGATCCAGGTCCATCACTGATGGCAGGATCTTCTCTATACCTACGATGGCGATGTGCGTCTTCGGGAAAGCGGTGGATAATCGGCCGTTGCCTCGTTTTCAGTTACAGCTACACCTCCGATGTCGGCGAGCAGGAAGTTGCCGCCGGTTATGCCTATTTCAGCCTCGGTATACTTGGCGCGAAGCAAGCGGCGGGCAGTGGCCACTAGTTCCTCGGCACTGTCGGTTGGAGCGATCTTAAGCTTCTTAACAAACAAATCCGCAATGTCTTTTTTAGACATGTGCATGGCGGGCGTCACGATGTGGTAAGGCCGTTGCTCGGCCAACTGCACAATGTACTCGCCCAAGTCCGTCTCCACCGTCTCCACCCCGTTCTTCTCCAAAAAGTTGTTCAGGTGAATCTCCTCCGTCGTCATCGACTTGGACTTTACCACCGAACGGGCACGCTTGCGCTTCATGATCTGGCCGATCTCCTTAAGTGCCTCCTCGGCATTACGGGCCCAAATCACTTTGCCGCCACGGGCCGTGAAATTGGACTCAAACTCCATCAGGTACTTGTCTAAGTTATTGATGGCGTTCGTTTTTATAAAAGAAGCCCTTTCGCGGGCGAGTTCATGGTCGCTGTATTGGGTAAGACCACGCTGCACAGCGGCGTTATACTTGCCGATGTTGAACTTGATGGTCGAGCGGTGGCCCAGGTCAAATGATTTCGTTTCCGCGTCCTGCAAAAACTGTTTTAGTCTACTCATAGTAATAAACCCTGCGGTTTCGCCTGATGCTGAATAAGATCAGGAAGTGCTATTAAAAGAAAAACACCCTTAAAGTTAGGGTGTTTTCCTCAAAGCTAATAAAAGCGGAATGTTTTTATGTTAAACGGCCGCTTGTGCGGGTTTAGTGTATTACTTTTTGTTGCTGTCCACTACAATGCGGTTGTCGCGGTTAGCCAGCTCCCAAGTCACGTGGAATGCCAAACGGGCCGCTTTCTCGGCTTTCTCGAAGAGGATCTTGTCTACCGTGTCAGTTGCCTTGTGGTAGTCGGCGTGAACACCGTTGAAGTAGAACACAATCGGAATACCGTGCTTAGCGAAGTTATAGTGGTCAGAACGATAGTAGAAACGGTTCGGATCGTTCTCGTCGTTGAACTTATAGTCCAGACGTAGACCTACGTGCTTCTCGTTTACCTCTTCGTTGATCTGGTGCAGCTCCGAAGAAAGCTTATCAGCACCGATCACGTAGATATAGTTTTGGTCGTTGGTCTTCTCAGCGTCGAAGTCCATGCGGCCGATCATGTCAATGTTGATGTTCGCTACTGTGTTCTCCAGCGGGAAGATCGGGTTGTTGGCGTAGTATTCAGAACCCAGCAGGCCTTTTTCTTCAGCCGTTACCAGCATGAACAGAATGCTGCGGCGTGGACCCATGCCATCTTTCTTGGCCTGCGCAAAAGCCTCAGCCAGTTCAACAACAGCTACTGTGCCAGAGCCGTCGTCGTTGGCTCCGTTGAAGATCTCACCATCCTCTATACCTACGTGGTCGTAGTGAGCGGTTACTACGATTACTTCGTCCTTCTTGTCAGTTCCTTCGATGTAGCCCAGTACGTTGTCAGATGGGAGTGCTTCGCTCTTACGCTCTGTCTTCACCTTTACATCTTTCACGGCTGTGAAAGTACCTGGTGTCGGCTTGCCTGCTTTCGCTACGGCGTTGGCGTAGGCCAGCATTTTCTCTGGCGTTGTGCCCAGCAAAGAGGCGCCTACCTGTGGCGATACCATCATGGCTGCTGTAGCTCCGCCCTGTGCGCCATTGCCCTTCAGGCCAATAGACGGACGCGTCAGGTAATTGCGGTAGCGCTGCGTCATGGTGGTAAATTCATCAGCATTGGTGCCTGTAACTACTAGTACACTCTTGGCACCACGCTTGGTGGCGGCATTGCGCTTGGTACGGAAGTCATTGCCCCAATCGGAAGCCTTGTCAGTACCACTCAAGAGGAACTTGCCGTCGGCACCTTTTGGCTCACCGCCCAGCACCACAACCATTTTGCCGGTCACATCGATGTTGGCGTAGTCAGAGTAGTTGTCAGCATCAATACCGTAGCCGGCAAATACTACTTCAGCAGTTTGTTCGGTCTGGTATGGTGAGGCACCCAACACGAAGAAGTCCTGGCCCATCATGAACTTTTGCTTGCCGACCATGATGTAGCCGTCGCCCCACTGGCTGCGCTCCAGCGCTACAGGCTGGTAGTAAGGGTTGGCATTGTTCTTTACTGGTCCAACCAGACCATCTTCCTTAAACTCGCGGGAGATGTACTCGGCAGCCATCTGCAGGCCTTTAGAACCCGTGTCGCGCCCTTCGTACTCATCCGATGCGAGTATGTGCAGGTGCTTGGACAGGTCAGCAGCCGTGATGGTGGAGGCATACTTTGGTGCGGCTTCGCGCAGTCGCTCAGCTTCCGTTACGGGAGCCTCAGCAGTGGTGCTGGTGGTAGTAGGCGTGGTGGCGCAACCTGTGGTCAGGAAGGCTGCCAGCGCATACACATAAAACTTGTTATACTTCATGTCTGTGTAAGGTGAAGGTAAGGTTATGGATTGTTATTGTTTATAGATCAGGACGGTTGCAAAAGCAGCTACACCTTCTTTTTTGCCCACAAAGCCCAGATGCTCCGTGGTGGTGGCTTTGATAGAAAGATCATGCTCAGGTATGCCCATTACTTTGGATAGGCAGGCTTTCATCTCCGGTATGTGCGGGTTCACTTTCGGCTCCTGCAGGCAGATGGTCGAGTCGATGTTGCCGATCTCGTAGCCTCGCGGGAAAGCAGGTGCACAACCTCTTTGAGTAGGATCTTGCTGTCGATGCCTTTATACTGCGGGTCTCTGTCAGAAAAGTGGAAGCCGATGTCACGCATGTTGGCAGCACCCAACAGGGCATCGCAGATCACATGGATCAATACATCGGCATCAGAGTGACCCAGTGCGCCGTGTGTATGCGGAATCTTAATACCGCCCAGCCAGAAGTCCAGCCCTTCCTGCAGTTGGTGCACGTCGTAGCCGAAACCGGTTCTTATTTTAAATTTCATAGTAAGCTTTGTAGGTATAGCACTGCCTTATACGGCAGGTATAAAAAGTAAATATAGTGCTTTTACCCTTTTGTCATGATGCAGCAGGTGCATTTTTAAAGGGTATAGACTCAAATTGAACGGAAAGGTTTAAAAAGCAAAAGCCAGCCACCGGTTAGGGCAGCTGGCTTTTGACAGACTATATATGAAAAAGCGCCTTTGGCTTAGGCCTTTGCTTCCGCAAGAGAAGGGTAATCGATGTAGCCTTCGGCACCAGGAGAGTAAAATGTGTTTTTGTCGGCTTCCTGCAATTTTTCATTTTGGCGGAAACGCTCCGGCAGGTCCGGGTTAGAGATGAAGGGCACCCCGAAGGCTACCATATCTGCCTCGCCAGCTTCAATCACGGCGTTGCCTTTTTCCTGCGTAAAGCCCGCATTGATGATCAGATTGCCTTTGTAAATCGGGCGGTAGCGCTTGGCTACGTTCTGCTCAGCATGCGGCACGTTACTCACGTCGTTGAACGGCTCCGACAGGTGCAGGTACGACAGCTTGTAGTTATTCAGTTTTTCGATGATGTAGTCGAAGGTCGGGATGGTCTCCTCGTCCAGCGTCATTCCAAAAATACCGTGCAGGCTCGGGTTCAGACGAACACCCACACGCTCTACTGGCATTACTTCCTGAATTGCCTCGATAACTTCGAACAGAATACGGGCTCTGTTTTCCTTGGAACCGCCATACTCGTCGGTGCGGATATTAGACGTGCCATTAAAGAACTGGTGCAGCAGATAGCCATTCGACGAGTGGATCTCCACGCCATCGAAGCCGGCGTCCATCGCGTTCTTGGCAGCCGCTTTGTAGTCCTGCACGATCTGCTTGATCTCAGGTATAGTCAACTCACGTGGAGTAACGGTGTTTTTGAAGCCTTCAGGAGTGTAGGCCTGTGCATTCGGGTTGATAGCGGAAGGAGCTACCGGGTATTCGCCATTGTGAAAATCCGGGTGCGACATACGGCCCACATGCCAGAGCTGCGCGAAAATCCTGCCTCCCTCGGCATGCACCGCGTCGGTTACCTTCTTCCAGCCGGCCACCTGTTCTTGGCTATACATACCCGGCGTGTTGATGTAGCCCACAGCCTGCTCCGAGATCTGAGTTCCTTCTGAAATGATCAGGCCGGCACTTGCGCGTTGTGCATAATAAGTTGCCATCAGGTCGTTGGCCACATTGCCTTCGTTAGCTGCACGGCTGCGCGTCATGGGTGCCATGATCACGCGGTTGTTCAGTTCTAAATCGTATAGTTTTATTGGTCTTAAAAGTGGTTGTGACATATATTTCAATTGGTAAATTGCTGATTGTTAAATTGTTGGTTGTGCGATTCGTGCTGATTGATCGTCGCCTTACATTCTGCCCTCATTCGCGGGACGCGAGCGAGGGTGGGTTTGATGGATTTATAACTCCTAAACTCACTAATCCCAATCCGGAGCGAAAGGCGGATTGACTACTCGCTGGTTATCCTTCTTAAGTTGATCAATCTGAGACACGTCTTCTGCAGACAGCTCAAAATCAAATATGTTTAGGTTGTCAGCTAAGCGGTCTACTTTGGAGGTTCTAGGTATAGCCATAACGCCTTCTTGCTGAATCAGCCAGCGCAACGATACCTGCACTTCACTCTTGCCATATTTTTCGCCTATACCTTTGAGAACCGGGTTGCCGAGCACTTTGCCTTGCGCGATCGGACTATAGGCTGTCAGTGAAATGCCGTGCTCACGCAGGTAGGTATACAGCTTGGTCTGGTTAATCAGCGGGTGGTACTCAACCTGATTGGTGATGATGTCAGCGCCGGTTGCCAATACCTCTTCGAGCAGGGCAGTGGGGTGGTTGCTTACGCCAATGTACTTCGCATAGCCTTTTTGCTGTGCTTCCATCAATTGGTCCATGTACTCAGCCACGGGTACATTGCGGTTAGGCCAGTGAATCAGCAAGAGGTCCACATAGTCGGTTTTGAGCTTGCGCAAACTTTCCTCTACCGACGGCATAAAGTCTTTCTTGTACAGACTCTCCCTAAAAACCTTCGTGGTCAGGAAAATCTTGTCGCGTGCTATACCTGCGTTTTTGATGGCCGAGCCCACACCCGCCTCATTCTGGTAGATCTGTGCGGTGTCGATGTGGCGGTAACCTTCAGAGATAGCAGCGGCTGTGATTTCGCGTGCCTGATCATCAGACAATTGAAAAGTGCCCAACCCAAGTGTAGGTATAGATGCATCTTTTATCTGTATATGCTTCATAAAATATATTTCAGTTTGTACATTATTTGTGTATACAAATATTAGTATAAAAAAAATAGCTCAGCCTCTGAGCTTGTCGAGTAATTTGCTCACTAAAACGGCCTCCTCCTGCGTCAGGTTATGGAAGCGATGGAAAAAGGTGGGCATCTGCTCGTCTATCTGACTAAGTAGTTCCGTGCCTTTTGGAGTAAGCCTTAGCTCGATCATGCGGCGGTTTGCCTGGCAAATATCACGGGTTACATAGCCTTTCTCAATCAGTTTATCGACCAGTCGAGTCACGTTGGAGTTGCGGTCCACCATGCGCTCCTGCACTTCTCCAAAGCAAACGGGCTTTGGTTGCTGACCGCGCACGATGCTCAGTACATTGTGCTGCTGCAGCGTAAGTCCAAATTGCTTAAAGAAAGGTATAAACTGCTGATTCAGCCAATTGTTTGTAAACAACAGGTTAACGACCATCCGACGATGATCGTCCTTGAAGTCTTTCTGCTGTATTTCGTCTTCTATGCGCATAGGCTGAATATGGGTACAAAGGTAGTGTTGTTGTTTGTATATACAAATGTTATGCCTAAAAAGTTGCACGCCACATATCTGTCAGACTGAAGCGAAACTTTAGCAGGATTAGTCCCAGTATGCTTGGGGGAGCTGCTGGCCTTCTGCAGAGAAGGCTAGCTCAAGTTCTCCTGATTTGCCCTTAAGCACTACCTGATACGTGGTAGTGTCGCCTTTTACAACAACTTCAGCCTCTTCGGTTTTGTAATTGGGGTAGCTTTGGGCGATGGATCTGGCGACAGCTTCTGGTAATTCTGAGGATTGCAAGTTACGCTTGTACTGCATAAGCTCACCCGATTGTCGAAAAAGTGCGCTATGTGCTACCGCATGCATGTTGAAGTCAGCCTCATAATCTTTACCGCTCCTTTCCCACTCAATATCAAAGGCAAGTGGAAATGTGTTCAGTAGGTTTTGCCGTACCTCCAGTGGCACTTTCTCTGGCAACACATCATCGTCACAGGAAACCAGAAGTCCTGCAAAAAGTGTGACGGTGGCGAATCGTAGCTTCATGATTATGTAATGAAAGGTAACCTGATGAATTGGTCCTAAGCTTAGCATGCAAATCTGAAGAAACTTTGTAGAATAGGTTATTAATGATCACCCCAGTAAAGAAGCACAGGGACTATTATTTGTCGGGAGGGGCCAGGGAAGGCTGTTTGGTAGTTGAGCGGCCTTGCATGGAATTTAAAAGCCTGAGGTATAGGACCCCAGGCTTCTGATTAATTGAGCTTTGTCATTCCTTAATCCCAGTATGCCTGCTGTACCTGCTGGCCGTCGGCGGAGTAAACCAGTTTCTCGTCTTTGGTATTGTTGTCCAGTTCAACCTGGTACAGCATTGTCTGTCCTTCCTCCAGTCGCTCGATGTCATCCAGGCGATAGGCAGCATAGTCTGTGTTGATGGCTGCTCGCACAGCGTCCGGTAATTCAGACTCAGGTATATCCTGCTTATGCTTTATCAGGCCCCCCGAGGCATTAAACAGTGCACTATAATCTACTTTGTTTACATCGAAATCTGCTTCGTAATTATCTCCTTTTTGCTCCCAATCAATGTCGGCGGCATCAGGGAAACTACTGAGTAATGTTTCTTTTACGGCGGCAGGTACGTCATCAGGATTTACGTCATTTGAGTTATTATCACAAGCAAACAGGGTGCTTGCCATAAAAAGCATAGCAAATGCAGTCTTTTTCATTTTCTTCAATTTAGGTTTTACAAATCGGTTGTATAGCATCTTACGGATCGATTTTGGAGGAATTCTGAAGAAGAGGGGTATTTTTGAAAAAGAAAAAGCGGCTGCAATTTTCACCACAGCCGCTCCTATTTATATAAGCTATACTTGCCTAGGCCTCATGTGCTACTGGTTGAGCTTTCTTTTCCGCCTTGTAAAGCAAAGTAGAGCAATTGTTAGGATCAAGCACCTGCTTGGCGCAGCGCAGGATGTCCTGCGGCGTCACGGCCTGTATCCTTTCGCCCTCCGTGTTCACGAAGTTCGCGTCGCCGAGTAGCTTGCCGTAGGCCAGGTTCATGGCCCGGTTCAGCAGCTCGATCTCCGAGAACACAATAGAGGTCTCCGCCTGGTTTTTTACTTTGTTCAGTTCTTCCTCGTCTACCAGCTTTTCCATCAACTCTTTGTTGATAGCCTCAATGGCAGCATTGGCTTCCTGCAGGTCCACACCTTCGTTGAGTTTGCCCTGGATGATCAGCAAGCCCGGTTCGATGGAGCCGGTCACGGAGGCGGAGATGGAGTTGAACAGCTTCTGCTCCTTCACCAGCTGCTCGTACAGGCGAGACGACTTGCCCCGGCCGAGTATGTCGCTGATCAGGTCGACGGCGTAGTAGTCTTCGTGGTTGCGGTGCGGCATGTGGTAGGCCTTGTAGATGGCGCTCAAGGGCACGTCGGCGCTGGTTTCGAGTACACGCGGAGCCTGCTGCTTCGGCTCGTTGGGTATGTGACGCTCGTACTTCTCGCCGGCAGGTATAGGGCCGAACCATTTTTCGGTCAGCTCCTTCGCCTTGTCAAACGTCACATTGCCGGCCACCACCAATATGGCATTGCTTGGCGAGTAATGTTTCCTGTGGAACGCTTTCACGATGTCCATGGTCGCGTCTTCGATGTGGGCGATCTCCTTGCCGATGGTCGCCCATTTATAAGGGTGCTGCTCATAGGCCAGCGGTCGCAGTTTCAGCCACACATCGCCGTAGGGCTGGTTCAGGTAGTTCTGCTTAAACTCCTCTACCACCACCTTGCGCTGCACTTCCAGTCCGTGATCGCTAAAAGCCAGGTCCAGCATGCGGTCCGACTCTAGCCAAAAGCCGGTTTCGATGTTCTGAGCCGGCAGCGAGAGGTAATAGTTGGTGATGTCGGGGCTGGTGAAGGCGTTATTCTCGCCACCTACCCGCTGCAGGGGCTCGTCGTAAACTGGTATATTTTTGGAGCCGCTGAACATCAGGTGCTCGAATAAATGCGCGAAGCCGGTGTGCTGCTCTACCTCGTCGCGGGAGCCCACGTCGTAGAGCACGTTCAGCACGGCCATGGGAGAGGTATGGTCTTCGTGCACGATCACACGGAGGCCGTTATCCAGCGTAAATTCCTCGAACTGTATCATAATTTTCTTCTCTTTAAAGGGCGGCAACTGATGTTACCTTTGCCTGATTTCTTTCCTGTCTTTTCTTTTTCAACAGGTATACCTTGTAGCCTGTTCAACCAAAACCGGCAAATACTTGCAGGCCTGACAGGTTTTCTGTAGCTTTTGCTTTCTTTACGGGTTTTCGGACGCCGCTTGTTGCGTGTGCCGGAGCCGGTAAGACACGAAGTACCGAACAAATTTATAAATTAGCACCATAATCGGCGGCTAAAGCAAACGTTATGCTGCCATACCACAACGAATTTTCCGCATCACAAGATGAACTATAACCGCAAAGAATACTCTGACGACGAACTGATCGCCTTATATAAAGGCATACTGAAACCCCGCATGATCGAGGAGCGCATGCTGGTGTTGCTGCGCCAGGCAAGGTGAGCAAGTGTTCTCAGGTATAGGGCAGGAGGCTATCTCAGTAGGCTCGGCCATGGCGCTGGAGTCAGACGAGTACATCCTGCCGCTGCACCGCAACTTGGGTGTGTTTACGAGCCGCGAAGTGCCGCTTGACAGACTCTTTGCGCAGTTTCAGGGCAAGAAGACCGGCTTTACGAAGGGCCGCGACCGCTCTTTCCACTTCGGCTCCAACGAGCACCACATCGTGGGCATGATCTCGCACCTGGGTCCGCAGTTAGCGGTGGCTGACGGTATAGCCTTGGCTGACCTGCTCGATAACAGAGAGAAAGTGGCGCTGGTGTTCAGCGGCGACGGCGGTGCTTCGGAGGGCGACTTCCACGAGGCGCTGAACGTGGCGGCTGTCTGGAACCTGCCGGTTATCTTCATGATCGAGAACAACGGCTATGGGCTTTCCACCCCGAGCAACGAACAGTTCAAGTTCAAGCACTTCATCGACAAAGGTCCGGCCTATGGGATTGACGCCTTGCAGATCGACGGCAACAACATTGTGGAGGTATACGACACGGTGCGGCAGGCTGCCTACAGCATGCGCAAGAACCCGCGCCCGATGCTGATCGAGGCCATCACCTTCCGCATGCGCGGCCACGAAGAGGCCAGCGGTACCAAGTATGTGCCGCAGGAACTATTCGAGAAATGGGCCAAGAAAGATCCGGTGGAAAACTTTGAAAAGTACCTGCTGGATGAAGTGATCCTGACGTCCAAAGCCATCGAAGGTATACGCGAAGAGATAAAGGCCGAGATTGAGGAAGGCCTGCAGACCGCCTTTGCTACTCCAATGCCGGAAGTTAACCGCGAGGAAGAACTGGAGGATATGTACCGTCCTTTCGAGCAAGAAGTGATAAAGCCGGCATCCGATGCCAAGACCGAGCGTCGTTATGTAGACGCCATTTCGGACGGACTGCGCCAGAGCATGGAACGCTATCCGGAGCTGGTGCTGATGGGGCAGGACATTGCCGAGTACGGCGGTGTGTTCAAGATCACAGAGGGCTTTGTGGATCAGTTCGGCAAAGACCGTGTGCGCAACACCCCGCTTTGCGAGTCAGCTATACTGGGTATAGGTCTGGGTATGTCCGTGAAGGGCAAGAAGAGCATGGTCGAGATGCAGTTTGCGGACTTCGTGAGCTGTGGCTTTAACCAGATCGTAAACAACCTCGCCAAGAGCCATTACCGCTGGGGGCAGAACGCCGATGTGGTGGTACGCATGCCAACGGGTGCCGGTACAGCCGCCGGTCCTTTCCACTCCCAGAGCAACGAGGCGTGGTTCTTCCACACACCGGGGCTTAAAATCGTTTACCCATCCTCGCCTTACGATGCCAAAGGTTTGCTGAACGCCGCCATCGAAGACCCGAACCCGGTTATGTACTTTGAGCACAAGCTGCTGTACCGCTCCATCTCGCAGGAGATTCCAGACGATTACTATACTATCGAGATCGGCAAGGCCAAACTGGTGGCCGAAGGGTCGGATATTTCGATCATCACCTATGGTATGGGTGTGCACTGGGCCAAGCAACTGCAGCAGGAGATGACGGACATCAGCTTCGATATACTGGACCTGCGCTCGCTGCTGCCTTGGGACAAAGAAGCTGTACGCGATACTGTGGCCCGCACCGGCCGCGTGATCATTCTGCACGAAGACACCATGACGGGCGGTATAGGCGGCGAGATAGCGGCCTGGATCGGGGAGAATTGCTTTGAGCTGCTCGACGGGCCAGTAACACGTGTTGCCAGTCTGGATACAGCCGTGCCATTTGCGCCGCCGTTGGAGCAGGAGTTCCTGCCGAAGCAGCGCCTGCGCGAGAAGGTGGAGAGCATTATGGCATTTTAGCGGAAAATAGAGGAAATAAACGTATATTGCTTGTGATGCAGAAAAGTAGATATTGGGTGTTAGGCCTGCTGTGCATGGCACTGCTGTTCGGGTCGGGCTGTCAGCGCAAGGGAATTATACCTTGCCCGAAGCCTGGCAAGACGAGTAAAGTGTCGGGTAAAAACGCCTCCGGACTGGAAGCCGTGCGGGTGGACATGGACAAAAACGGCCGTGTGAAGAAGAAGCGAATGGGAATTTTTTAGGGGAGCAACTCCTATTCCCGAATTCAGTATAACAACTGTAGATGGAAAGCTGTTATGGAAAAGTTGGGATTTGAAAAGCAAACGAAACGTTTGGTGGTAATGACAGGTATGCTGTTTCTAGCGGCATGGCCTGCATTTGGTCAGATCAGTTATACCATGACAGATAAGCACGGTCGCTTGCTGCGTCAGTCGCTGCGGGAAGCCAACCAGGTAGAGGCAACCACCTATAAGGAAACCCACCTGAACATGGACGCCTATACCTTGAAAAAGGGCGAGTCTGGCAAAGTGAGACAGCGCCCGATGCTGGGGTTATTCAAAGCAAAGCACGATGGCACGAAAGAAGCCGTGCAGCGTGACCCGGCTGTCCGCGAGAAAAAGAAATTCAGGCTTTTCCGGAAGAAGGAAAAGTAAACCTAACCAGATAGCTATGAATTGGCATCCGCTTACAAGCGTAGAGCAATTAGATACCATAATTGAAGAGTCGAAGCACACCCCGGTGGTAATATTTAAGCATAGTACATCATGTTCTATCAGCTCCACTGCCAAAAGCAGACTGGAGCGCCAGTGGGATGGTGCCGGTGTAGACCATATTAAGCCTTATTATCTTGACCTGTTACGCTACCGACCGGTTTCGAATGAAATAGCGGAAGTGTTTCAGGTACAGCACCAGTCGCCCCAACTGCTGCTTATCCAGGATGGTATGTGCGCATATGATGCCTCACATTTGAGCATCAGCATTGACTCGATGAAGAAGAGCTTGGTGGCCTGATAATTCAGAGCCGTTAATCCAGCCCCATCGATAACCTGTATTCCTTGATAGTAGCCATCCTGACCAGAGTTCTAAGCTGGGCTGTATGGCTTCGGATGCCTGATACCGCCTGCTTTTGGTTCCGGCCTTTGGATAGAACATACCTAACCCAAATTGTATAAAGGTGGCAAGAAACCTGTTACTCACAATTGCTATGACACTGGTGCTGGTTTTGCCGGCTACAGCTCAGTCTGACGATGACTTTAGCAATGAACTCAGCTACGGCATCAACCTGAATTCGAACGGCGGCCTGCTGGGTGGCGTGTTTGTGCGTAGCTCCTGGTTCATGAAAGAGCGGCTCTACCGTTTCGGTGGCCTCGAGATCGTGGAGATCAAGCACCCGAAGGAAAACAGGCTTTACAACCCAGGGTCAGGTGATCATTTCATAGCAGGCAAGCAAAACCATTTCTTTTCGGTGCGCCCGCATTATGGGCTGGAGCATGTACTGTTCCGTAAAGCTGCCGAAAGTGGCGTGCAGGTGAATGCACTGGGCGCAATAGGTCCTTCGCTGGGACTGCTCATACCTTACTACATCCGCTACGACTATGCCGGTGGCCTTGGAAGTGACATTCGCACCGAGGCCTATGACCCGAATAAGCACCTGAGCTTCGAAAACACGCTGGGCAATGCAAACGTGCTTACCGGCCTGGGCGAGACGAACATCAATCTAGGTGTGCACGCCAAAGCAGGCCTGAGCTTTGAGTATGGTCGCTACCGCGAGAGCATTACAGGTGTGGAAGTCGGTTTTATGGTCGAGAAGTTCTTCAAAGACATGGTCATGATCCCGCAGACAGAGAACTACAGCCTGTTTACCTCCGTGTACCTGAACATCTACTACGGCCGCCGCAAGTAAGAGGGGCCGAGAACAATTTCCTGCAATTGCTTGTTGAGAGGAAAGCACCTGATGATGGGCGGCATAGCCTTAATTTCCGGATGCTTTTGCTGAAGTCTTAACGCATTATACCTATCTTTGCAGCATGGATGAAATGATGACACTTCCGGTAATACAACCTAACGCGAAGCCCGAGGGGCTCAATGCTTTGGGTCAGCCACGCAAGCCAAACTGGCTGCGCGTAAAGCTGCCGGTAGGGAAAGAGTATGCGAAGGTAAGAAACATCGTAGACGAATATAAGCTGCATACCATCTGTGAGAGTGGTAACTGCCCTAACATGGGTGAGTGCTGGGGAGCTGGTACAGCTACTTTCATGATTCTGGGCAATGTGTGTACACGCAGCTGCTCTTTCTGTGCCGTGGCCACGGGCCGCCCTAACGAATACGACCAAGACGAGCCGCGCCGTGTGGCTGAAGCGATTCAGCTAATGGGCGTGAAGCACGCTGTAATTACTTCTGTGAACCGCGATGAACTCAAAGACCGCGGTGCCGCCATCTGGCATGAAACTGTACGGATGGTAAAAGAGCTTTCTCCTGCCACTACGATTGAAACTCTCATCCCAGATGTGAAAGCTAGCTGGGATGCACTGATTACGATGATCTCGCCGGGCCAGGAAGTGGTATCGCACAACATGGAGACGGTGAAAGAGCTGTACCGCCGTGTGCGACCACAAGCTAAGTATGACCGCAGCCTGGAGCAGATTCGCCGCACTAAGGAGTATGGCAAGCGTACTAAAACCGGTATCATGCTGGGGCTGGGCGAAACCCGCGAGCAGGTATACCAGGCCATGGACGACCTTGCTGCCAATGGTTGCGACATTCTGACGCTGGGCCAGTATTTGCAGCCAACCAAGCTCCATATCGAGGTGGCTGAGTTCATTCACCCGGATTTATTTGATCATTACAGAGAAGAAGGACTAAAGCGTGGAATTAAATATGTGGAGTCTGGTCCGCTGGTTCGCTCTTCCTACCATGCTGAGCGTCACGTGCATGTATAGGCTCTGTTAAGTTATTAACTTTCAAAGATTTTTTAGAAAGTTTAATTTAATATAAAAAGTGCTCTATCGGAAAGTGAATTCTGATAGAGCACTTTTTTATTGCACTACTTTCCTTCCCTAAATTTCCCTATTCTATTTAAATAATTTTCATTTCCTTTGTCCGCCCATATAACAAAAGGTGTATAAATGCAGCATTTTGGCAACTTAAAGGTTGTTGAATTAGTATATTCGAATATTTAGCTACTAATACACTTATATATGCCCATATTCTGAACATTGTACTGGAAAAGTAGATTCTTGAAAAAAATATTCACAGGAGTCATATTAGAATAGTCTTACAAGATTACTGTTATAACATTTTATTTAA
>NZ_AKIS01000133.1:0-19671 GCF_000277005.1 Pontibacter sp. BAB1700
TTTTTAGTTAGCGTCTGTTTCTGATCCAGCCGATGACTTCCCCCGTTACTTTGGCCAGGATAATCGGTAAAAGCACAATCACCAGCGCTGTGGCAATCACAGGCCGCAGTCCCATGCGCATAATCAGTTTCCGGACCACTTTGCTGCGGAGTTCGCCTAGCATATACCTGCCAGCCTGTGTCATTGGTTTACCTTTGAGCACCTCCAGCACGCCGCGCCAGTTACCGTGCTCTATCTGCCGTTTCAGGAAGCCCAGTACTGTATCCTTGGTGATCAGGAAGGCCTCGCTTAACTGTTCCTGCCGCAATTTGCCCCAATGCAGGAGGGAGCGGAGCTTCTCGTCCGCATTTTTAGGTATATAGGCACTCATGTGTATCATTTCTGTCGAACTGGTCTAATATATCATGTACTGGCAATATCTTTAACGTTTATCCGGATGTTTTGTATTCAAGATACAGATAATTTCTATTTGTTCCATACCTGAGAAAGGTCTGAAGCTTCACATCACATTCAAATAGCGCTACAAATCTTGTCGCTCTTAGCTCTCTTTAAAATATTGCTGCTAAATTTACGTCTTATGCCTGTTGAACAAAGCAGGCTTGAATTAAGTTAAGAGAACGTAGCTTTAGCGAAGGCCCACTTATATATGAACAAGATCTATTGCCCCAGCCTGACGGAGTATAAACGCAGAGAAACCATTGAGGTGCATATTGGTGATGTGCCGATGGGTGCCCACCACCCGATCCGGGTGCAATCCATGACTACCGTGGACACTATGGATACCTTGGGTTCTGTGGAGCAGTGCATCCGCATGATCGAAGCAGGCTGCGAATACATCCGCATCACGGCACCAAGTATCAAAGAAGCCGAAAACCTGCGCAATATCAAAGACGAACTTCGCCGCCGCGGATATAATACCCCTTTGGTAGCCGATATTCACTTCACACCCAATGCCGCTGAAGTGGCCGCCCGTATTGTCGAGAAGGTGCGAATCAACCCGGGTAACTATGCTGATAAGAAGAAATTTGAGGTCATTGAATACAACGATGAAACCTATCAGGCTGAGTTGGACCGCATCCGCGACCGCTTTGTGCCGCTGGTACGCATCTGCAAAGAGCATGGCACGGCCATGCGCATCGGTACGAACCACGGCTCCCTGTCTGACCGTATCCTGAGCCGCTACGGCGATACCCCGCTGGGTATGGTGGAGAGTGCGCTGGAGTTCTTGCGCATCTGTGAAGACGAGCAGTACTACAACATCGTTATCTCCATGAAGGCATCGAACACGCAGGTGATGGTGCAGGCCTATCGATTGCTGGTGCAGAAACTGGAAGAGGAGGGGCTGAAGCCTTACCCGCTGCACCTGGGTGTAACAGAAGCCGGAGAGGCGGAGGATGGGCGTATTAAATCGGCCGTAGGTATAGGCACGCTGCTGGAAGACGGTCTGGGCGATACGGTGCGTGTATCCCTGACAGAAGCGCCGGAAGCTGAGGCTCCAGTGGCCAAAGCACTTATTGACCGCTATACCCACCGAGCAGAAAAAGCACAGCCCATCAAGCCGCTTTGCAACATCCCGATCGATCCGTTCCAGTACCACCGCCGCGAAACTGTAGAGGTAGAGAATGTAGGAGGACAGAATGTGCCACGGGTGGTAGCGGACTTGAGCCGACTGCGCGAAATACAGTATGCAGACCTGAAAAGCGTAGGCCACCTGTATTCTATGCTGCTTGACAAGTTTAACATGAATGACCTGGGCGCGGACTACATCTACACAGGTGACCACCCGATCAACTTCATGCTGCCCAATGGTTTGAAGGAAATCATTAATTATGTGCCCTGGCAATTAGCAGAGGAGCAGGAGCACCGACATCCTTTGCTAACTGTGCAGCAATACCTGGAGGCAGGGCAGATGCATCCGAAGCTGAACTTTGTGGAAGCTACCATTAGTGAGTTAACCACTGAGTTACTAGATCGGCTAAAAACAGACAGTACTGTTGTGTTGATGCTGCATACCACCAACGAGCATGCTATGCCGGAACTGCGTAAGTGCTTTTTCCGCCTCATGAACAACGGAATCAACACACCTGCCATTGTCAGGCGCTCTTATGGTGAACTTACGCCGGATCAGGTACAACTGTATGCCTCGACTGATGTAGGCGGATTGTTGATCGACGGTCTCGGGGACGGTATTATGCTGGGCACTGAATTGTTGCCTGAGCAGGAAAAGGTTGAGTTGCTGCAGACCATCGAGAAGCTGAACAACCTGAGCTTTGGCATACTACAGGCCGCACGTACCCGCATGAGCAAAACCGAGTATATCAGCTGCCCAAGCTGTGGCCGCACTCTGTTCGACCTGCAGGAGACCACCGCCATGATCCGCAAGCGCACCGATCACCTGAAGGGGGTGAAGATTGGCATTATGGGCTGTATCGTGAACGGTCCCGGCGAAATGGCTGATGCTGACTATGGTTATGTAGGCGTGGGTAAAGATAAGATCGCCCTGTATCGAGGCCAGACGGTAGTCAAGAAGTCGGTACCCGCTGACAGAGCAGTGGACGAACTGATCGAGCTAATCCGCGAGGATGAGAAGTGGATAGAACCGCTCGTGCTGGAGGAGTAGAGAAAGAAACTGAATTCTTCTCGCAATCATTCAGCTGCAGTAGTTGTTATACTTAGCCGGGTGTGGCTATACCTGTAGCCACATCCATTTTATAAAATACAGAAGCCGCACAATGAAAGGATTATTTGATTTTACGGAAGTGGCCACTTACTTCTTCCGTAAAAAAGACCCGAAACGTAAGACGAATTTTAATTTACGGGCCATGCACACCATTAACAAAATCTCAATTCTGATGTTTTTGGCTGCTATGGTTTATTTTGTGATCAAGCACTGGTAAACTTACTGCTTTGAACATCGAGGATTTCAGAGATTACTGCCTGGCCAAGCCCGGTGCTACCGAGGAGATGCCTTTCGATGAAGACACGCTTGTATTTAAGGTAAGCGGCAAAATGTTTGCGCTGTGTAGTCTGTCCGATTATGCGAAGGGCATAACCATGAAATGTGATCCTGAGAAGGCCATCATCCTGCGTGAACAGTATGAGCAGGTTTTACCAGGATACCACATGAATAAAAAGCACTGGAATACTGTGCTACCGGAAGCAGGCTTAACATCCGATCTACTTCAATCTTTGATCGATACGTCTTACAATTTGGTCGTATCGAAATTGCCGAGGGGGAAAAAGCCTTCCTGAGCAATAAATTCCAAAAAAAATCGTTAGCCTTTAATATTTTTTTTAACCCAGTATTTGCCTGTCAATTCAGCAATCCTGCACAAACCTGCATTGGATTGTAACATAAGATATACTTCACTGCCTGTTTTTGAGTGTTTGGACATAAACCGCACTCAAAACATTTTAAGTGTACATTTTGAAGTAAAGTAGTTGCTGCGAACATTGCAACACATATAAAAGATTATATGTATATTAAGAACAATTTCGCAACTATTCACCCTATCTCACTATGCAATCTCAACGCAGTGTAGGCATATTCGCTTACAGAAACAAATGGCAGAAAGCCAGCCTGAACATTTTCCTAACAAACAGTTTAATGCTGAACAGCTACGAAGAGTTTTTTAAAAATTCGAAGTGACGGGGCAGCAGTACAATATCCTGCGGATATTACGTGAACACTATCCTAAACCTGTTTCAACCTCTGTTTTGCGCAACCACATGCTTGACAAGATGTCGGATACATCCCGACTCGTCGGCAGACTCAAAACCAAAGGTCTGGTGGATGTGGAGCGCAATGTCGCAGACAAACGACTAGTTAACATTGTTATCTCTGACAAAGGCTTCAACCTGTTGGATCAGATCAGCCACGAACTATACAAGCTTGACAACCTGGTACAGGGCCTGACAGAAGAGGAAGCCACGACGCTTGCTGGTTTGCTCGAAAAAGTTCGTGATTCAATCAGCACTGCGGAGGAACGCCTTACAGGTGCACTCACGCTCAACGAGGCTGTGTAATCGAATCGACATGAGCAGCATGACAACAAGGATAGCCTGATGGCTATCCTTTTATTTTTTCAGCCATATGCAGGCGTGCAGGAATCGTTTCTGCTGCGTCGACAAATGGGGACAGTATAATGTCAGCTTCCGAAGCATGAAGTCGTTCAGCGTCTGGCTGGCGATGTGCTGTGAGAGCTATAACGCCTTTATAGCCGCCAGAGCGTAACTGTTTGACGAGCGCTATATTGGCATTGACATCTGATAGGCTGCTGATCACATATTTTGCCGTGTCCAGGGGAAGCCTGTCAGGTAGTTCCGGATCTTCCACATCGCCGTAAAGTGCTGTCAACCCCTGTTTTTGCCAGTAACGCACTTGTTGCGGATCAAAATCAATGCATAGCAGGTGAATGTTGTCCTTTAAGAGCGTTAGGGCTATGTTACCGCCATAGCGCCCCAACCCAAACAAAATCACATCGACCTGCTGTGGCATGCTTTGCTCTGCTTCACTTTCACGGTAGGGCCTTTTGCGTTCAAATATGCTTAAAACTGGCGCCAGCACATCATAGAGTCTGTGCGAATAGATGATCATGTAGGTAGAGAGCCCGATCGTGATCAGACCGACCAATGTAATCAGACCGACGGTGCTTTCCTGGATGTGGCCCATGGTCAGACCGAGTGCAGCAAAAATAAGAGAGAACTCACTGATCTGGGCGACTGTCAGACCAGCCAGGAAACTGGTGCGCTTTCGGTAGCCCATTATCCCCATGATAGCTACAACAATCAGCGGATTACCAACCAACACAAAAACTGAGAAGAGAATGGAAGGCCCTATCTGTTCGCCTAGTAAACCAAGGTTTAATTGCGCTCCCAGATTGATAAAAAAGAACAAGAGCAGAAAATCCCGCAGGCTGACAAGGCGGCCACTGATCATTTCGCGGTACGGTGTAGAGGCAAGGGAGACACCGGCCAGAAACGCACCAACCTCCCGGCTAAAGTTGAGGTAGTCGCAGGCGGACGCTACGATCACTGCCCAAGCTATGGAGAAAAGCACCAGCAATTCCTGGGACCTTGCCAGATAATGAACCAGTGAGGGGATGACGAAGCGCATCAGCAAACCTATAACTGCAACAATTGCACTGCCCGTTATTACCACCTGCATAATACCAAGTACAGGATGGGCTCCTGTCTTCGCATTCATTGCTGAGAGCATGATCATTAGCAGCACCACCACAATATCCTGTACAATCAGGAAGCCGATCGCGATCTGCCCGTGCAGGGAGTCGATTTCTTTCTTGTCTGAAAGCAACTTCACAATAATGATGGTGCTGGAAAAGGTCAGCGCTATTGCAATGTAGAGTGCCGTGATGGAATCATAGCCTAGTGATATACCTATCAGATAACCAAATACGGATGTGAAAATGACTTGCCCCAGTCCCGTCATCAGGGCGATCATACCTGTTGAGCGGATAAGGGAGAGATCCAGCTTGAGACCAACTACAAACAGGAGTAAAGCAATGCCCAGTTCTGCCAGCAGGTGCACCATGTCCGATGACGACACCAGGTTAAGAAAGGAGGGGCCAACCAGTATACCCAATGCAATAAACATAACAATGAGTGGTTGCCTGAGCATGAGTCCGATGGCACCCAGCAAAGCGGCAATGGCCAGTATGACTGACAGCTCAAAAAACGGATTGCTCAATACGTCCTGCATAGGGCTAGGCTTTATGGGGAAGTATCAATAATGGCATATGGGCTCTGACTGCTAGTTCTTCACTTAGGTTTTTGGAGAACAGGACCTCCCAGATGCTTAGCTTTTCAGGCATCAGCACGACTAAACTGGAATTGGTGGCTGCCATGTGGGCTCGCATACCTGTTGGCGCTTCAGAGTCTGCCAGTAAGTTGGTGGTATGTGGCCTGGTTAAGACATGTTGCCAGGAGGAGTGTTGATCTTGGAGTTCGGATACATCCTGCACCTGTTGCCCATCTTTCGTTAGTATCAGAAAATGCAACATGGCATTGTAGGTCTGTGCAATGCTATCGAGCATCTCTATACCTGCCCGCTCCGGCAATTTCATTTGCTCAAGCAGGATCGTTATATTGTCGAACCCGTCAAACACGTCATAGCTAGGTATAACAAGCAGTGGAACAGGACTCAAGCGCATCAATTCTAACGTGTTGCTTCCGATCAGAATTTGTTTTAACTGACTGCTGCCGCGACTTCCCATGACCACGAGGTCTATGTTTTCGCTTGCAATTACCTGTAGCATAGCGTCTGCAAAGGGTGTTGGTACGACCAAAGTCTTATACCTGACTTCAGCGTGACGCAGATCAAGAATATCTAAGAGATGCTGAGCCTCGTCCAGGAGTCTAACTTGCGTTTTCCGCATTTCTTCCGAGTAAACACTCCGGAAGAGTGATTCAGGAGAAGCTGCCGGAACAGGCGGCTTTGCCATGGCGTGTACAAACACTACTTCAGCTGTCAAAGCTCTGGCTAGCTGCATGGCAACCAGCGTAGCATTGTAGCCATCGGTCGAAAAATCGGTGGGTGCAAGTATACGCAGCATAGCACAGAGGTTTACTAGTCTATACGGTATACATTGGGCTTTTAGTTAAGTATAGAAAACCAAAAGCCGCCAGATTTGGGGTCTGAGCGGCTTTTGGAAAAGTTAGTGGTAAGATGGAAATCCTTATACCACCACGTTGATGATTTTGTTAGGGACGATAATAATTTTCTTTGGTGTTTTTCCTTCCATGAATTTGACAACGGTTTCGTCGGTTAGCACCGCCTTTTCCATTTCTTCGCGTGGTGTGTCAGTGGCAAAGGCAATTTTGCCGCGCGTCTTACCGTTCACGGATACTGGATACTCAAATGTATTTTCCACCAGATACTTTTCATCCCAGGCCGGGAACGAGGCGAAAGTGATGCTCTGGGTGTGGCCCAGCTTTTCCCAAAGCTCCTCGGCGATATGTGGTGCATAAGGTGCCAGCGCAATTGTCAGTGGCTCCAAAATGGCACGCTTGTTTGTCTTCAGGGCTGTCAGTTCGTTCACGCAGATCATGAAAGTTGAAACGGAAGTATTGAAGGAGAAACGTTCAATGTCCTCTTCTACCTTCTTAACCGTCTTGTGCAGCGACTTAAGCTCCTCGGCAGTTGGCTCAGCATCAGACACTGTGAAGTTGCCTTCATTGTCGTGGAAGAGTTTCCAGAAGCGCTTCAGGAATTTCGTTACGCCGTCCATGCCATTGGTATTCCAAGGCTTGAACTGCTCTAATGGTCCCAGGAACATCTCGTACATGCGCAGGGTGTCAGCTCCGTTACGCTCTACAATAATATCCGGGTTCACAACATTGTACTTCGACTTCGACATCTTTTCGATCTCGACGCCGCAGATGTATTTGCCGTCTTCGAGTATAAACTCGGCATTGGCGTTCTCCGGTCGCCATGCTTTGAAGGCCTCCAGATCCAGCTCATCATTCTCGACGATGTTCACATCCACGTGCAGTGGTGTGATGTCGTAATCCTTGCGTAGACCGTACGACACATAGGTGTTGCTGTCCTTCACGCGGTACACAAAGTTTGAGCGGCCCTGAATCATCCCCTGGTTGATCAGCTTTTTGAAAGGCTCCTGCTCTACCACCAGACCCATATCGCAAAGGAACTTGTTCCAGAAGCGGGAGTAGAGGAGGTGACCGGTTGCGTGCTCTGCACCACCCATGTAAAGGTCCACGTTGCGCCAGTACTCTACCTTGGCTTTATCAGCGAAAGCCTGATCGTTCTGCGGATCCATGTAGCGGTACCAATACCAGCTCGAGCCGGCCCAACCCGGCATCGTGCTCAGTTCATATTCGTACTGATCCTGATATTTCCAGTCCACGGCGCGACCAAGTGGCGGCTCACCTGTCTCAGTAGGCAGGTAGGCGTCGATCTTTGGCAGTTCCAGTGGCAGGTCATTTTCATCCATCAAGCGTGGTATGCCGTCTTTGAAGTATACCGGTACCGGCTCACCCCAGTAGCGCTGACGGCTGAACACCGCGTCGCGCATGCGGTACTGTGTGCGGCCTTTGCCTACTCCAAGTTCTTCGGCTTTGGCTATACCTGCATTTATGGCCTCTTTCACGTCCAGCCCGTTCAGGAAACCAGAATTGATGATCTTTCCTTCTTTACCGGCATAGGCTTCTTCTTCCAGGTTACCACCGGCTACCACTTCTTTTATGGTCAGGTTGAAGTGCTTGGCAAAAGCGTAGTCGCGGGAGTCGTGTCCCGGAACGGCCATCACGCGCCGGTACCATAACCAGCCAGCACGTAATCAGCGATCCAGATCGGCACGCGCTCTTCGGAGATCGGGTTGATGGCGTAGGCTCCGGTAAACACACCGCTCACGGTCTTTACGTCGGTCATACGCTCACGCTCCGAACGGTTTTTAGCCACGTTCACATAGGCCTCTACCTCTGTGCGCTGGGCATCCGTTGTGATCTCATTTACCAGTTCGTGCTCAGGCGCCAGCACCACAAAGGTGGCACCATAAATGGTATCGATACGGGTCGTGAATACCTTGATCTTCTCGGAAGCGCCGCCTTCGATAGCAAAGTCCAGCTCGGCACCTACGGACTTTCCGATCCAGTTGCGCTGCATTTCCTTCACCGGTTCCGGCCAGTCAATAGTATCGAGGCCTTGCAACAAGCGCTCCGCATAAGCGGTGATGCGCATCATCCATTGACGCATTTTTTTTCGCTCTACCGGGTAACCGCCACGCTCCGATACACCACCAACTACTTCGTCATTGGCCAGTACCGTACCCAAGGCTGGGCACCAGTTCACGACGGCATCAGCTACGTAAGTCAGTCTATACCTGAGTAACATCTCCGCCTTGTCCTGCTCGTTCATAGCTTTCCATTCCTCGGCTGTGAAGGCAGGGGTGTCTTCGTCGCAAGCGGCATTGATGTTGGCATTGCCGTTTGCTTCAAAGGCAGTAATCAGCTTATCGATAGACTCGGCTTTGTCAGAAGCATAATCATAGTAGCTGTTGAACAACTGCATGAAGATCCACTGCGTCCACTTGTAGTAGTTTGGGTCGGAGGTACGTACTTCGCGCTCCCATTCGTAAGAGAAGCCAATGTTTTTGAGCTGCTCGATGTATCGCGCAATGTTTTGCTCCGTTGTAATGGCCGGATGCTGACCGGTCTGGATCGCGTACTGCTCGGCTGGTAGACCAAAAGAGTCAAAACCCATAGGGTGCAACACGTTGAAACCTTTGGAACGCTTGTAGCGGCTCACGATGTCAGAGGCGATGTAACCGAGCGGGTGACCCACATGCAGACCCGCCCCGGAAGGGTAAGGGAACATATCCAGCACATAGTACTTCGGCTTATCGGTGTTATCAGTGGCCTTAAAAGTCTGGTTTTGTTCCCAGTAACGCTGCCACTTCTTCTCAATCTGATTGAAATTATACTCTGACATAGTTTATCGTGAATTCGCTTGATCTAAACAAGCTGCTAAGATACTTTAAATGGTTGAATTGTTAAATTGTTGATTGCTGATTGTTGAGTGATTATAGTTCAAACATTAGGTTTTCTCAGTTGTCATCTTGACAGAATGGAGAGATCTGAATTTGTTCTATCCTCGGAATTTCCCAGCTTTCTCTCTGAGCGAAATGACAAATTGAGCTGTTAGATTTGTAGCATAGGTATAGCTCTTTGCATTTTAGATTTTTTGCTGATGTTTCGATACTTCTCTATTAATGGTATACCAAAACAACAATCAGCAATCGACAATTAACAATCAATACCTACCTTTGCACTTTGAAGTAAAACAGAATGACATGGAAAAATACGACCTGCTGGATGTGCCGCACCTGATCTACGTGATGGATCCGATGTGCTCCTGGTGCTATGGATTTGCGCCGGTGCTGCACCAGCTCAAAAAAGAACAGGAAGGCAAACTCAATTTCAAGCTGGTGCTGGGTGGCTTGCGCCCAGGTACAACCGAGCCGATGGGTGACGAGATGAAAGCCGCGGTGAAACAGCATTGGCAGGAAGTAGAGAAAGCGACGGAACAGGCTTTTGACTTTGGCTTTTTTGAGCGTGACAGCTTTGTGTACGATACGGAGCCAGCTTGTCGCGCTGTGGTGACCATGCGCTACCTGCAACCTGAGAAGGAGCTGGAAATGGCCGAAGAAGTGCAACGCGCTTTTTATGCCCGCAACAATGATGTGACCAAGGCGGAGGTACTGGCCGAGATCGCTTTAGGACTAGGTATAGCGGAAGATACTTTTCTGGAAAAATTTCACTCCGATGAAATGAAAGAGAAGACACTACAGGATTTCCAGATCGCCCGACATCTGCAAGCCAACGCTTTTCCAAGTTTATACCTGCTCGTCGGGCACAATTTGAGTCTCTTGAGTCGAGGCTATCGCCTGTACGATGCTTTAAATGCCAAGCTCGAAGAGGCACTAAAAGGGGCTCAACCTAAATAGCGATAAAATATCATCGTAACGGACCGGCACTAAATGTCGGTCCGTTTTTTTTTATACCTATCAGGCAATTTACGTACAAAACTAAGTCTGTCTCCACATAATTCGCAGGACTTGAAAACCGCTGTCTGCCATCTCACCAAAAGGCAACTCCCTCTAAACCAACTGGTACTGGGAGCTTCTATCCGGCGGCCTATCTTTAAGCTGATCCAAGCCGACTATCCCGATTTTACTGATGAAGCTTATGTGGCGGTGGGGAATCTGAATAAGTACCGCAAACTGTATCTGGAACAATTACTGGAAAAAGAGTTAGGAGAGATCTCGGAGCTTGAAAAAGAAGTACTGGAAAGTATTCAGGAGAACGAGCTGCTATCTACTAACATTGAGGAGGAAATACTGGAGAATCTACCTATTGGGAACCGTATGGCGGACAGAATAGCTTCTTTCGGTGGCAGCTGGACGTTCATCATAGCTTTCTTCGGATTCATTTTGCTCTGGATGATGGTGAACGTTTATCTGCTGGCTACACGTCCCTTTGATCCATATCCTTTCATTTTGCTCAACCTGATCTTGTCTTGCCTGGCAGCGATACAGGCACCAATCATCATGATGTCGCAGAACCGAAAAGAGGCGAAAGACCGGCAGCGCTCCGAGTACGATTACAAAGTCAATCTAAAGGCTGAGTTGGAGATACGCCTGTTGCATGAAAAAATCGATCACCTGATTGTGCACCAGAACCAGCGCCTGCTGGAAATTCAACAGATCCAGGTCGATCTGATGGAGGACATCCTCAATCGCTCCAGAAAGTAAAATTAAGTTAGCGTATTGCTGACCACCTTTGCCAAAGGATCAACCCCATTCCACAATCCATGACTCCCGACAGGTATAAACCGGGCGAAGAGCTCTTCGCTATACCACTTCTCAGATCTTGTGCGCTTGATGACTTCTTTGTGCAGATCCCCTTTGTAGGCATAGGTTTTCATGGCTTCCATCGACTCCCAAACACTGAAAGTAGCTTGCCGGATTAGGGGCAACTCGCCTAGTCCAATGGAGCAGATGAGCCCCTTGGCATCTTCGAGCGCCTTGCTCACTTTAGGGGTAAAACGCCAGAATTGTGGCAGTGCCCGCCAATTGATCGAGGCTCGGGTGAGTACCGCTACAGGCCCATCATGTTGCTTTTCGGACAGTTGTGGCGTAAAGGGCTGCACGCCGTCCCATAGGCCATGCGCCTGTGTAGGTAGAAGTTTTACCGTCCAGATCTCAGATGCGTGCAAGCGGTACTCCAGCATCAATTCAGAGCGCTCCAGAAACTCATCGGCTGCTTCTTCGCTCTCCCAGGTACACATCAAGCCATACCTTCTGAAGTTCGGTTTGATGCTAAAACCCTTTCCATGGCCGCTGCCCAGTAATTTGTGAAACAATAGACCGGGTATTTGATTAAGTTCGGTGCCTTTGGTGCCCATTTGAGCCAAACCCCAACGGATATGGCCTTTCCGAAAACCGAAAAGCGTCAGGGTGGTTAGTCGATCAGACTTGGTGCTAATTTGTCGCAAGGGATTCGGTATTAATGGTAAGTATAAATGCAATTTACAAAACGAATAAACCAAAAACACCTGCCGAACGGAAATGTTTGGCAGGTGTCTCAGGAAATTTTTTGAGCTATACCTACAGGTTCATTTTGTCATGGTCGCCCGTCTTATAACGCTCCCCCGTAATAGCTGCTTTCGCCATACCAATGAGGTGCACCACAGCACTGTTAGGTGAGTCCCAATACTCCGCTTTGTCGATGGTTACTTTGATCAGGCCAATATTCGGATCGTCTTTACCCTCCGGGAACCAAGCTTTCATGGCTGGGGTCCAAAGCTCGTCGATCTTTGCCTTGTCTTTGGTGAGTGTGGCTTTGCCTGAAACCGACACATACAGATTATCCGATGGCTTGGCATAGCTCAGGTTCACGTGTGAGTCGTTCTTGATCTCGTGTGACTTACCTGACTCGTAACCTGTGAAGAACCAGATAGCCCCATCGTCCTTGATTTGCTGGTTACGCATCGGGCGACTACGGATACTGCCGTCCTCGTCCATCGTCGACATCATGGCAGTGTCGACGTCCTTTATTTTGTCTATCAGTGTCTGCAGTTTTTCAGTTCTGTCGTTGTTCATAGTTTTTAGGTTGTATGTGTTTAAGTGGTACGGGCTAATGCGCTAAAGTGTTTATGCCCGTTTTGGCTATACCTTTACAACCGATGCAAGTATAAGATGTTTATATTGCAACCGAACAAACCCCCGAGCCCTTGAACTACCTTGCCCATATTTTCCTCTCAGGCGACGACGAAGCGCTTTTGCTGGGCAATTTTATTGCCGATGCTGTGAAGGGAAAACAACTGGAGCTATACCCGGCCGGTATAGCCCGCGGCATCAAATTGCACCGCCTGATCGATACCTATACCGATACCCATCCGATTGTTAGCGAGACCAAAGCCCGTCTGCGGCCACACTTTCGCAAATACGCTCCGGTGGTGGCAGACCTGTACTTCGACCACTTTTTGGCCAGTCGTTTTGATGAATTCTCCAATGAACCTTTGGAGCCGTATACCACCCGCATCTATACCTTGATCAACCAGCACCTGTCTAATCTGCCTGAGCGTGTCCAGTATTTTTTCCCATACATGATGCGGCAGAACTGGCTTCTGTCTTATGCCGAGGTGTCAGGTATAGCACAGGCTTTGGGTGGCCTGAGTCGACGGACTTCGTTCGAGTCAGGTATGGAGAGGGCAGGAGAGGAATTGCTGAAGAACTATACCCTGTATAGGGAGGATTTCTCACTATTCTTCCCGGAGCTGATCGCTTATGTAGAGGAAGTACTGCCGGAATTGAAGTAAGGTATAGCCTGAGAATAGACAAAAAAAGGAGCCGCTATACCTGCGACTCCTTTTCTGTAAATTGTGATTGGTTCTTAGTGGTGATGCACACCGCCTTCGCCATGCACGTGACCGTGGTCGAGTTCTTCAGACGTAGCCTCACGCACTTTCTCAACCTTCCCTTTAAAGAACAGCTCTTTGCCAGCCAGCGGGTGGTTGAAGTCCATTACCACTACATTGGCTTTCAGTTCAGCACACGGCCCTGCAGCTGATTGCCCTCGCTGTCCGCCATCGGGATGAAGTTGCCAACTTCCAGCATGTTTTCAGGTATACCACCTTCCACTTCAAACACGCTCATCGGCAGTTCTACCACCGCATTCTGATCAAACTCACCGTAACCGGCATTTGAGTCTAGTTTAAAGTCAAAGTCGTCACCAGCGCTCTTGCCGTCAAGGTTCTCTTCGAACTGATCTGGCAGGCCGCTCATGCCGTATATGAACACCATTGGATTTTCTGTATTGGCAGTTTCAACGAGGGTTTGCTCACCGTTTTCGTTCTGGATACGAAGCTCGTAAGAGAGCGTCACCACTCTGTTTTTCTCAATTTTCATAATTGTGTGTTTTGGTTTGGTATCAGAAAGGTAGAAAGATTAACCGGAGAAGCATAGCCGACCCGGTAATATTTGAATAACCCTCTGATGATGAAAAAATAAAATCTAAACTTATACCTACGCTAAGGCATGCTCTCAGTTAGCTCCCAAGCGCTTTTATAGGCACCTATACTCTCCACATAAGCGATCAATTCTGCAAAAAAAGGATTGGTCGAAAGCGTAGAGCTGTCACCAACGATGATCAGTTTACGGCGGGCGCGGGTCATGGCCACGTTCATGCGTCTTTCGTCCGCCAAAAAGCCTATCTCACCGCGTTCGTTGCTGCGCACCAGGCTCATGCAGATAATATCGCGCTCCTGCCCCTGAAAACTGTCCACGGTACCGATGCTCAACTGACGCTTCTGGTGCAGCTCGTGCAAACGTGGTGTGTGCTCCACTTTATCTTGCAGGTAATTGATTTGGGCGCGATAAGGCGCAATCACCCCGATCTTCAGCGGCGCTACTTCTTCCTCGTCGTAGTCCTTCAGGAGGTTCGACAGATGGTTGATCAATAGGTCTCCCTCTTCAGGGTTGGCAGAGCTTTGCGTCTCAGGCATCTCTGCCTCGTTATACCCGCAACCTGCCGTATCGATAAACTCCACAGCCATGTCAGGCGCAAAGATGGTGCTATACCCGTGCAGCTCGGCACTGTGCACGCTCTCGTGCGCCACCAGTTCCCCACCATAAAATTGCTGGTTCGAGAACTGCATGATGTGGTGGTGCATGCGGTACTGTGTTTTCAGCATTACCGACACCTCCGGTTGACGATTAATACACTTTTCAAACAGCGTCACGCTCAAACCGCCTTTGTCCGCTACCAGCGACTTGATAGTAGGAGGCAGCTGGCAGTGGTCACCGGCCAGCACGACACGATTCGTGCGGCTGATGGGGATCCAGCAAGCAGGCTCAAGAGCCTGCGCCGCTTCATCAATGAACACCGTGTCGTAGGTCAGGTGACGTATGGCTTTGTTGGCGGCACCCACCAATGTACAGGTGATCACCTGCACATTGTCCAGCAAGTCATCGGTGATATAATGCTCCACATTATCTGCCTCGTCGAGAAGGCGGTGACTTTCGGATTTGTACAGCTGGCGTTGCGCCCGCTCCTGATGGCCAAACTTGCGCTTGAACTGGTAGGCCATGCGCTTGTACTCCTCGGCCGTCTTGCGCAGATTCTTGAGGTCTTTGTAGGCACGGTGCGCCATCACCTGTGCATCCAAAGTATGCTCCAAGAGTACATCCGACACACGCGACGGATTACCGATGCGGATCACGTTCACGCCTTCATTGGCAAGTTTCTCAGTGAGCAAGTCAACGGCCGTATTGGAAGGAGCCGTCACGAGCAGGCGCTTCTGCGATTTCAAGGTATGGAGGATGGCCTGCACCAGTGTGGTGGTTTTGCCGGTACCCGGAGGTCCGTGGATAATCGCCACATCCCTGGCCTGCGCAATTTTCTGCACAGCCTCGTTCTGTGACTCGTTCAGCACCTGAATCTCCTCCAGTTTCTCGTCGGTAAAGGTGGCGGGCTTAACACCCAGCATGATGTCACGGAGCTCGGCCAGACGCGTCCCATTGGCTTCCTGCACCTTTTTCAGGGCGATCTCCATTTCGCGGTAGCTGATTTCATCGAAGGTCAGTTCAATGCCCATACGCCCTGTTCCCACCCAGTCAGGCAGATCCTCTTTGTTGGTCGCCAGGATCACTTTATTGCGCTTGACACCCAGCACCACGCCGCTCAGGCTGGATTTATCGCCGTTGTTGATGAAAAGTGAGGCTGTTTTGCCGGGCTGGAAAAGGTGCAGCTGATCACGGTCGGAGGTACGCTCCAATTCGATCACTACTTTGTTGCCGAAACCGATCTCTTCTTTTGAAATGACCACCGGATACCAGCAAAGGCCCATTTCCTTGCGCTCCGTGATCGTGCTCTTCAATGCCTTCAGCTTGTATTGCTGCCGGTCTTCTTCCTGTTCTATTTTCAGCAAGTCCTTTACCTGCCGTAGTTCTTCAAAAATATCGATCATTCTTATCTAAAAAAGAAAGGCTGGGTACGAAGCGCCAGCCTTTTCCGTAGCTTTTGTCTTATTTGTGTGTACCTGTGAGGGCATCAGTTTATAACAAAAAGCGCATGCTAAATAATTCCGCTGCTACAGGCTGTTTCTTATACCTGTGGCAGCTATACGGCCTTATGCCTTCTTCCGTTTTTTAGGCGTCTTCCTGGTGCTGAGCCTGATCTGCAGGAATACCGCATAAAGGAACATAATGAAAGCAGCACCACCCAATACGGCGATCACGCGGTCTTTGCCGTAGCGCACCTCGTCGGTAGCTTTCAGTTGCTCTTTCAGGTCCAAAATGGCACGTTCGCGCTTTTTGGCCTGACTCTCAAGGGTGCTGATCTGCCCTTTGAGGTCGGTGATCTGGTTGTTGATCAGGCGCTCGTCCTGTTGGATCATTTTACCGGCTCGCTGGCTCTCCACGGTGCTCTCGGCGATCTTGCGCACGCTGGCTTCCTTCACGGCCGCGATCAGTTCCGAGTCCTTACGGATGATCTCTTTAAGCGTATCTATTATATTGAGGAGGTCTTTCTTTGATTGCTTGCCCCAGAAGTTGCTGTTCTGTTGACTGTAGTACTGGTACTCCAGAATCAGCTGTTCACGCTCGCCCATCAGGCGGCTGAGTTTGTCTTCTTGCGGTGGAGCTTGTTCCTGTGCCTGCGCGCCCACAAACCAAAGGCAGCAAATACAAATAGCCAGTAGTTTCTTCATCATCATAAAAAGGAATGCTTTACTCTATCACGCAAATATGGCCATCCTTATTGGATTCGGCACAAATTATTTTCCATTTGGTCTGTAAAAATAGAGGATCAGCACCGGCAAAAGCAAGAGGTCGGCCACCACGGCAAACACCAGCGTGAGACTCACGAATACCCCCACGTAAAAGGTCGCGTCGAAGGAAGACAGCACCAGTGTCAGGAAACCGGCCACCAGAATGCAGGAGGTGATGATGATCGCCTTGCCTGCCGAGATAATGGTTGTTTTGATGGCGTAGGGCAGCGACTTGCCTTTGCGCAGTTCTACTTTGAGTTTGCCGAGGAAGTGGATCGTGTCGTCCACGGCAATGCCGAAAGCGATGGTGAAGATGATCGAAACCGATACGGTCATGTTGATGCCCAAAAAGCCCATGATGCCCCCGATCATCAGCAGAGGAATGATATTCGGAACAAGCGAGATTACTACCATGCGGAGTGAGCGGAAAATCAGGCCCACCAGCAGCGCCACCACCAAAAAGGCGATCAGCAAGCCTTGTAGCATGTTACTCACTACGTAATCATTGTTTTTGTCGAGCATGACGGCACTGCCCGTAATGCGGGTCTGAAGTAGCTCCGGGTTGATGTGCTGGTCAATAAACGCCTCCAATGAATCATTCAACTCAGCGGCCCTCACACTGCCTACGTCGGTCATTTTGCCAGCCAACCGGCCTTCCTGCTGGTCAGTTGTCACGACTGCCCGCAGTTCGCTTCGTTTACTGAATGCCGTCAGTCGCTGTTGTACCTGTTGCATCTCCCGTTCATTGGCGGGCAAGGTATAGTAATCCGGCAGGCCGCCATTCTGTGCGCGATGGATGGCACGCACAACGGTGGCAGGCGAAGTAATAAAGTTAAGGCCGTAGGTCTGGTAGAGGTATGTTTCCAGTTGATCGACTTCCTGCAACACTTCCAGGTCGTACATGCTTTTGTCGGGACCAGCGATCAGGTGCAGCTCAAAAGGGCGCACGCCAGAGAATTTCTCTTCAAAGTACTGGAAATCCTTGATGATCGGATCGTCATCGCCCAAGTCTTCCAGCAAAGTAGTGTCGACCTTAATCATGCTGATACCGATCAGGGAAACCAGCACAATGCCCATGCTGGCGTAGAGAATCGGGTAGGGCCGGCGTAGTACAAAGGTATAGACACGCCGCAAAAGCATGGGCCAGGACAGGTCGATGCGCCGCGCCCGACGTGGATTGGGCTTTTTGTTGAGGAGAAGAATAGCCGGCAGCATTGTAAAGGCCAGCACAAAGGCCAGGGCTATACCTACTGCAGTGTAAACGCCAAACTCACGAATGGGCACGATGGAAGTGGTCAGCAAGGTCAGGAAGCCAACGGAGGTGGTGAGCGAGGTCAGGAGGGTGGCCATACCTACTTCTTTGATCGTGACCCGCAGCGCCTGTATTTTGGTAACGCCCTGACCAATTTCGGTGATGTAGCGTGACATGATGTGAATCACGTCGGACATACCTACCACAAACATGATGGTCGGCAACAGCACCGTCATTACATCGATCGGTTTGTTGAATATTCCCATCACCCCGAGGCTCCAGAGCACAGAAAGAAGTACCACTACCAATGGCACCAACACACCCCAAACCGATCGGAATGCGATCCATAGAAACAGGATGACCAGGAGGATGGAGGCTGACATGAAAATGGCCAACTCGATTTTCATCTTCTCAATGAAGACCGACTGCGCCAATACCTTTCCGGCCAGATGATGCTCCTGCAAACCCAATCGCTCTATTTCCCCATACATGGCGGTTATCAGCGAATCGCCGGGTTCCTTGGCCAGATTGTCGCTGGTTTGGATGAAAAGGGAAACGGCCGTGGCGTCCTCTGAAAAAAGCGTGCCCACCAGTTCCCGGCTCTGGTAAATCAGCAAAGAGTCTTGAGTATAGCGCTCGGGTTCGTCGGGATGCAGGTAGGGAATCTCAAAATAGCCGAACTGTTCGATGATCGGACTTTTGAAGGTAGTAGGAGAGAGCACGGATTCCACATGCGGCTGTCGCTGCATAAAGCGGGTCAGGGTATCGACTTTTTGCAGGAATTGCTGATCGAACAAGCTTCCACTATTATCGAGGCCAATTAGCAAATAATCGTTGTCGTTGCCGAACTTGTCGCGGTAGCTGAAATAGTAAGCCAGATCCGGGTCGCCCTTCGGGAAGAAATTGTCGAAGTTGTAATCGAAACGCAAACGGGAAGCGTAGAAGACGCTGAGTACCGTCAGGATGGCGATGACGGTAAGAACTAGTAAACTGCTGGTTTTGTGGCTCAAAGGATTAAAAAATGATGATGATCATTTTGGTGATTAGGTAGAACGTGTATATTTACTCACTCAACAACAAAGGGTTGATTTCTGTTTAAACAATCGATAAAGCAAGAGATATGAAAAGATTAGTTCTGGCGCTCGCACTGGCAGGATTTGTAGGTGCCGGCGTAGCCACCCCAGCCCTCGCCTGTGAAGGCGGCAAGTGCAAGATGGAGCATTCGGACAAAAACGGCAAAACAAAGAAAGCCAAGAAAGGTGAAAAAGCGGAGGCTTGTCATATGACTACAGCCGCATCGGCTGATGCAAAAGAGGGTAAGGCCACTGCCGCAGCGCCAATGTCGTGCTGCTCTAAGAAAGACGCACCGAAAGCTGAGGCAGCTAAGGAAACCAAGGAACAGCGCTAGGCTCGTTGGATATTCTAAAAGGGGACTTGCTGATGATTCAGTGAGTCACTTTTTTAGTTTAGGTATAGATCGGGCATGATACAGATATTTCACGATCTGTTCCTAAGAGAATCCAACACTTATTGCCCTCGCTCGCGTCCCGCGAGTGTGCGTTATTTAGTGGCGTCCCGCCACTTGTGCCTAGAGGCACATACAGTAGCGGCC
>NZ_AKIS01000134.1:0-18889 GCF_000277005.1 Pontibacter sp. BAB1700
CAGCACGGGCCGCCAGGCGCCGTGGTTCCAGCACCAGTATTTTGCCTCCCAGTAGCCAGTCAGCCTGCAGTAAGGCAAGTGGCACCAGGGTCGTTTTGCCTGCTCCCGGGGGAGCTTCCAATACAGCTCGGTTAGTTTCGGAGAGCGCCTGCAGCAGGCTGGGGAGCACTTCCTTTACGGGCAGCTCCGGCAATTCAGGTATGGAAAGGGCGTACGACATGTCGCCGCAATTTCAGAAAAATAAGCCAGAAATTATCAGGTGGTGCTTTCTGTGGAGGTTTCGAATAGCTTGAGTGCTTCTTCATTGCCAACCTGTGCGGCCATTTGTTGTGCTGTCAGGCCTCGTGCATCGCGGAGTTCGCGGTTCGCCCCCTGGTCGAGCATGAACTTGACCATGTTGTTGCGGCCGTACATGGTGGCAAACATCAGGCAGTGCCGCCGCTGCCGTTCTGCACATCAAGGTCGGCGCCATACTCCAGCAGGAGTTCGGCTATACCTTCGTAGCCATTGAAGCACTGCCCCATCAGCGCGGTATTTCCGGCCTGGTCCTGGGCGTTTACATCTGCTCCTGCTTCCAGCAGCATGCGGGCCGCTTCCGGCTGGTTGTTGTAGGTGGCTATGATCAGCGGCGTGAAGCCGCGAGGGCCTGGTTCGTTCACGTCAACACCTTCAGCAATGAGTTGTTTCAGGAGGGTGAGGTCACCGCGGCGTGCAGCATCAAACAGCACATCAACAGGTCTTGTGGAGTGGAAGGTCATAGGGATAAGGGTTTGGTTATGGCCTTACCTACGGTAAAAATATTTTTTAGTCACTCACCAGGTCAAAAAAACGCACTTTCAGGCTGCCTGGTACCAGCTTCAAGCCCTTTGGTATACCCTGATGCGACTCCTTCATGTGCTCTTTGTACCATTCCCTGTAGCTGATCTCGTCAGTCCAGGTGGTCATCACCCAGAACTCATTTTCGTTCTCCTGCGGCGTAAACACCTTCATGCCCAGAAAACCCTTCTCGTGATCCACCATGTGCGGTCGGTTCACAAATGCTTCCTTCACATCGGCTGCCATATCGTTGGCAACCTCAAACTGGCTCATGGCTATATACATAATCTGTTTTTAATTTTTAGGGCGTATTCTTCTGTTACTGCGGAAACGTCAGTGTAAACGTTGTTCCTTTGTTTGTTTCACTTTTCACCTGCACTTGTCCGCCAAAATTATCCATAATCCGCTTCACAATGTAAAGGCCCATGCCGGTGCCGTCTACGTGGGAGTGGAATCGCTTGAAGAGCGTAAACATTTTGCTCTGGCTCTCCTTGCTGATACCAAGTCCGTTGTCCTCAATGCTCAGCACAAGCTTCTTGCCTTTGCGGCTGCTTTTGATCCTGACATGCGGCCTGCGCTCAGGAGAGCTATACTTGAGTGCGTTGCTCAGTAGGTTATACAGGATACTGTGCAGGTTCTTTTTGGAGAAACTGATATCGGGTGCCTCAGAGAAGTCAGTTTCAATGATAGCCTGCTTTCGCTCTGCCTCTTCTCTCAGCCCGTCGAAGATCGTATTATACACGGTTTCAATCTCCAGGGCTTCTGACTCACCGTCCACATCCCGCTGCACTTTGGCAATATCGGTCAGGTCACGGATCACATTCTTAAAGCGCCTGATCGAGTCTTTGATCATGACAAACAGAGGATCTGTAGGCTCGCCAGGGAGCGGTTCAGCTTCCTTTATCTGCTCTTCCAGGACCAGCATCAGGCCTTCGATATTTGCAATCGGTGACTTCAGGTCGTGGGAGGCCGTGTACACGAAGGTGTCCAGGTCGTCGATCACACGCATCAGGTGGTCATTGGTATGCTGCAACTCTTCCTGTGCCAGCTTCAGGTCCGAAAGGTCGATGAATGAGCCGATCATCCGGTAAGGCATGTTATACTCGTTGTACAGGATATAGGCCCTGTTCGAAACGTAGGTATAATTTCCTTGCTTGTGTTGGATACGATACTCCGCGTTCCACTGTCTCTTGCCGTTGTTGATGGCATCGTTGACACTGCGCTCCACTTCCAGGCGGTCGTCAGGATGCAGTTTGGAGAACCAGCCTTCCATGCCACCGGACATTTCCTGTTCATCGAAGCCCAGCATTTTAGACAAACCGTCACTCCACCAGATCTCGTTTGTGGCCAGGTTCCAGTCCCATACCACGTCATTGGTGGCCATGGATACCAGGCGGAAGCGTTCTTCACTGTTGGCCAGCTCGCGGGTGCGTTCCTCTACCAGGCGCTCAAGTTTGTTGTTGAGCACGGTCAGGTTTTCCTCAGCTTTTTTGAGATCTTCGTAAGCTGCCAGCGTCTGCTCTTCGCTGTTCTTTTTGTCTGTGATATCAGCCATGGTCAGCGCGATGCCATTTCCCATTTTCACGGCGGCTATCTCGAACCAGGCCTTTTGTTCGTTCAGGGTCAGCAGCTGCTCTATGTGCAGCGGCTTGGCGGTTTCCACCACGTGACAGAGTTTTCTGAACAAGCCGGTATCGCGCAGGCCGGACATGGTGGCTGTCACACTTCCATGCAGCAGGTTTGCGCTCGATTCGCCCAGCATTTCCTCTGCCTTTTTGTTGAGCAGGGTCCAGCTAAAGTCCTTGATCTGATTTTTGTTGTCACGTATAGCCTGCATGGCCATGATGCTGTTAAGCGAACTGTCGAGCACCCCCTGTACCACGCTGCTCAGCGTTTTGAGTGTAGTCACATCCACAAAGCTGACCACAACGCCGTCTTTGTTGCCATCCCGCTTCAGGTAGGGGAGGATGCGCATCAGGAAATAGCGGCCATTTTCAGTCTCCACTTCCTGTTCTATTTCCTGTGAGGTGTTGTTCACATCCCGGATGTCGTCGAACAGGCGGGCATATTTCAGATTGTGTGACAGGTGGTACACCGGCCTTCCGATGTCGCCCCCGATGATGTTCACGATCTGCTCAACCGATGGGGTATACTTGCGGATGTCCAGGTTATGGTCCACAAAGATCTGGCCCACGTTGGAGCTTCGGAAGTAGTTGTCCAGGTCTTCATTCAGCTCCTGCAACTCTTTGATCTTCAGCTGATGCTCTGAGTTGACGGTGTGCAGCTCTTCATTGAGTGACTGCATCTCCTCATTGGAGCTTTGCAGTTCCTCGTTGCTCGACATCAGCTCCTCATTGCTGGACTGCAGCTCTTCGTTGGCGGTGCTCAGGTCCTGCACGGTCATCTGCAGGCTTTCCCGTGTTTCGCGCAGCTCCGATTCCAGGGTGGTGAGTTGCTGGTAGTAGTCTGCGTCTGATATATGCGGTGTCTCTGTCAGTTTAGGCTGCGGGCTAACTTCGCCCATTTCCTGCAACAGCACGAGTATGAGCGGTGGCTGACCTTTCTCGAGCGTCACGGGGCGCACGGAGGTATGGATCAGGCGCTCTTTCTTGCCAAACTTTACAGCCACCTGCCGGCCTACCACACTTTTTTTGGTCTTGATCGCTTTGCGGATGCTGACGCTGAGCACAACTGCCAGCTCTTCCGGCACCATCTTGATCAGGTTGAAGTGCAGGCGCTTGTCCGGAAACTTGAGAAAACGGTTGATGTCGCCAATGCCGTGCAGCAGCTGGTAGTTTGCGTCAACGTAAAGGGCGGTAACTTTAAAGTCCTCTGCCAGGGCATCCATAAATGCCTCATTATAGCGATTTAGCTGCGTCGTCTTAAACTGACTGGCCTGGCTTTGCTGCATGCTGGTAGTTTGGTAGTCGGTAACACCGTAGCTGCGCTGCAGGCTGCTGCGGTCTTTTACTTTTCGGAAAATTTTCCATTTGCGGTCTTCTTCCTCAAAGTACTCCTGCATGTCCCCGATGTGCTCACTCGGACCCAATAGCAGATAGCCGCCCATGTTGAGGGCGTATGGAAACAGGGAAAGTACTTTACGCTGCAGGCTGGGGTTAAGGTAGATGAGCATGTTGCGGCATGTGATCAGGTCGATCTTGCTGAAGGGAGGGTCCTTCTGCAGGTCGTGCTGCGCAAAGATCACCATCTTGCGGATCTCGTCACTTACCGTGTATTTATTGCCCTTCTGCTGAAAGAAACGCTGCAGGCGCTCTTCTGATACGTGTTTCTGGATGGCGCTGGCAGGTAGGTGCCTTTGGATGCTTTTTGCAGGGCCTGCTGGTCTACATCGGTGGCAAAGAGCTTTACATCCGGTTGGCGGCCCAGTTTGTGAAAGGCCTCCTGAAAGAGGATGGCCAGCGAATAGGCCTCTTCGCCTGTGCTGCAGGCCGCAATCCATACCTTAGTGAGTTCCCCTTCCTCTTTCGACGCCAGTATCTTCGGGATCACCTTTTCCTCCAGGAGCTGAAAGGCATCCGGATCGCGGAAGAAGCTGGTGACATTGATGAAAAACTCCTGGCAAAGGACTTTGATCTCGGCCGGGTTGGCGTGCAGGTAATCGAGGTATTCCTGCAGACTCTCGAGCTTCAGGGTCTGCATCCGCTTTTGAATGCGGCGGTTTAGCGTGGGTTTCTTATAGTGGCTGAAGTTGACCTGCGTATGGGTGCACACCAGGTCCAGAATTTCGTTGAGTATTTTTTCCTCATTGTCCGGATCATCCTGCTGCTTTCCGTTCTGGATAATGTTCCGGACCAGGGGGGTGCGGCGGGTGTATTCCATGATCTCGTGCGGGATCTGATCGGGTGGCAGTACGAAATCCACGCTTCCTGTATCGATGGCACTGCGTGGCATGCCGTCGAACTTGGCGCTCTCCGGGTCCTGCACCACCACCAGACCGCCGGCCTGCTTGATGGCCCGAACCCCCTTGCTGCCGTCTGTCCCGGTACCGGACAGCACGATGCCGATGGCGTACGGCCCCCGGTCGATGGCCAGCGACTCAAAAAATGCGTCCACGGCAAAGTTGGGCTCCCGGTTGCGGGGCTTTTCAGTCAGGCGCAGCCGACCGTTTTGCAGACTCAGTTGCTTGCCGCTGGGCAGTACATAAACACAATTCGGGCGTGTGAAGGCATGGTCTTCCGCTTCCTGCACCTGCATGCTGGTATGCTTGGACAGCAGCTCCGCCATCAGACTTTTGTGGTCTGGTGACAGGTGCTGGATAATCACGAATGAGAAGCTGGAATTGCCAGGGAAATGGTCGAAGAGCTTATGAATAGCCTCAAGTCCTCCCGCCGACGCACCAATGCCCACCAGATAATGATCAGCAGGCTTTGGGCTTATTTTCTGCTCCTGCTTATTGTTTGCTTGCTGCAACATGCTGTCTTAGCCGAAATAATGGTAATGTATTCTCTTAGTACTTCTCGCGGATGATCTTGCTAAGCACAGCACTGCGCAGCGCCTCTGCAGCCTCCAGCTCTTCCTGTTGCCAGGGGAGGGAAGTGAGCTGCACCGTCTGCTGGTAAAGCGCAAACGAGTTACGGGGATGATAGCTTTTTCCGTCCGGTTCCATCCGGATGGCCTGATCAGGATTGCCGCTCCAGTTGACAGTTTGCAGTACCTCTCCCCGGAAGCAGAGAATATACTCGCCCTGGTCCGGATTAATGGCCAAAGCCAGCAATCCGCTTGCCACGTCCTTATAATCTTTGCTATTGGGATAGGCCTGAGGGAGCGAGTTGGTTACGTATGTTTTGTCCGAGCTGTTGCGCCGCAACCAGGAAGCAAGCTCTTTTATTTTTTGCACAGGTGGGGTTTGCCCCATGGTGTGCACGTTGCCCTCATACAGTAAAGCTGCCCCATCCAGGGACAATAGCTCCATCAGGTTTGGCTGGCCCTGTAGCAAGGCATCTGTAAAATAGTCATTCTTAAAGAGCTGCTCCAGCATACTGGCATACTGTCCGCGCATGTGCGACTGTGCCGACGCACGCTGCTCTTTCTCATAGGCACCCAGGCGTACCGCCGCTATGGACGACAGCAGCTCCATGGCTGTGCGCTCCTGGTAGCTTGGGTATTTCGGGGTTTTGTGATGGCAGGAGATCAGGCCCCACAGCTTACCCTCCATAATAAGCGGTACTGACATGGAGGCCGAAATGCCCATATTGCCCATATACTCCAGGTGCACGCCTGCCACACTGCGCAGGTTACAACTGGTCAGATCCGTAAAGCGCCTGGTAATAGGGTTGAGGATAGGGTGGAGGCGAACAGGTGTATAGTCACGCGCAGGTATAAGCCGGTAGGGGTTGCGGAAGTAGAGGTCACGTGCCTGCTTGGGCACATCGGAAGCCGGAAAACGGAGCCCCAGCAAATCACTCATGTCTTCTGTTTTGGCCTGTCCGATCACGGTACCATTCCACATGTGGTCGAAGCGGTAGACCAGTACACGGTCAAAGCCTGTAAAGTGCTTAAACTCGTCTGCCACCGCCTGTGCGATCGCCTCGGTATTGTCGGCCTGCTTGATACGGGAAGTGATGTATTTGATCTGCTGGAAAAAGGCCAGAAAAGATTTGTCTTCTTCACTGTGCGCCGGCTCCATCTCTATCAGTATTTGTTCTGCTTCCGGATGCGCGGTAACGGTAAAGACTTTGCTGTTTCCTTCTGTATTGAAAGTGAGGGACGAAGGTATGTCGACCTGCTCATTTTCAGAGGCCTGTTCACGGGTCAGTTTCAGTTGCAGGTCTTCCAGTTCTTTCTCAGGTACGAAGGCCGCCAAGGGCTGTTCCAGTATCGCTTCGGGTGCAAGCCCAAGCAGCTCTGAGCAGTTTTCGCTTACCTGCCTGATCCGGAGCGTCTTGTCCAGAACAAGCAGCAGACCGTGTGGTTGTATCAGGTTGATCTGGTGAAGCGGAATGCTGCCGCAGAAATCAGAATCATAATTTTTTTCACTGCCGGGTTGCAGCACAGGTGCTTTATTTTCCATAGTATGCGAGGACTCTGCCAGGGATAAAAAAAGGATACAGTACAATAAAAAAAGGTGAGCTGTATGTTTTTGGCAAAGTATATCAGGCTGTAATTTAAGTGTTTTTCCCCTAAAAACATGAAATAAAATACTTTATTGGTGTGCAACAGGTGAACTTTCAGATTGTTTTGATGAGAATAGGGGCTCGGAAATCATCCTAACCGCATCAGTATAAATACTGATGCGTCAATAAAGGCTATTTTTTCTTTTCCAGAAGCAGGCGCACCGCTTTATCCGGACTTTTGACGCTGAAAGTCTGGGTAGCATAGCCTGCACTACTCACGAGCAGGGTATAGCTGCCGGCATCCAGCGGAAGCCTGAAAAATCCTTGTTCGTCGCAGCTGGTCTGCCAGGGGCTGCCCTGCACCTGCACGGTTGCCAGCCCTATACCTTGTCCTCGTGTATCCAGTACCTGCCCTTGCAGACTGAACTCCGCCTGCGGCCTGCTGCTCTCCAGGTGGTTGCTGGCAGGAGGTGCCGGAATGTCCAGCACAAGCGCAGCGTCTATCGTGCGGGCCAGCAGTTCCTCCGGACTAGGCGGCAGGATTTCAGCTGCCTGCATGGCTGCTTTCTCCTGAGCGGCTGTGCGGGTGTATTGGTAGAATAGAATAAGGCCAAGTGAACAGAACATCATTAGCAGGCCCAGTGCCACACGCCAGTCAGCCAGGCCGTGCAGGGCACGCGGGCGGTGCTTGCGCCGCAAGCGGGTGCGAACCCGCTGCCAGATGCGGTAGCGGGACTGGCGGGTTCGTTCACGGTCCGACAGCGACATGCCTGTCAGTATGTCTTCGCACATCTCACAGTCGAGCAGGTGCTTCTCCAGTTCATAGTTGGTAGCCGGCGGCAGCGTGCCTTCCTCATATTGCCGCAACAGCTCTACGGAGGGGTGTTCCTCCAGTCCCCATTCGCTTATCTGTATTTTATCGTTGCGCATGGTTTTTCTCAATGTAAATTCTAAGGTTACGGCGGCCGTTCTGTATGTAACTCTTCACCTGCTTCAGGTCGCAGCCCGTGATTTCCTCAATCTCGCGGTAGCTCTTCTGCTGCAGGTAAAACAACTCGATGCAGGTGCGCTGCTCAGCAGGCAGGTGTACCAGGCCGTGTTCGAGCGCCTGCCAGTCCAACTCTGCCTGTGTAGCATCGTCCTGTGGCAGGGTATGCTGCTCGCGTGGCAGGGCCTGGCTCACTTTGTTTTTCAGGCGACCTGTTCGCAGCAGTTGCAGGCAGTGGTTTTTGGTGAGCGAGTGCAGCCACGATTTGAAGTTGCTTACCTCATGCCGCTTCAAAGCTACTATCAGTTGTTCGAACACCTGCATGGTGGCGTCTTTGCTTTCTTCTTCATCCTCCAGGTAGCGCAGGCAGATCAGGTATACCATCTCGGTGTGCCGCTCAAAAAGTTTCCCGATCACGTCCAGGTCACCGGAACGGCGATACTGCCGCACCAGCTCCATGTCATCAGTGGAACGCGATTTTGAGAAGAACTTTAAAAACATAGCCAGTACCGTGTTAAAGTATATTCAATAAAATAAATATAGTTGAATTTGCCATGCTCTTATTGAAATGAAATTTACATCCGCCCTGCTGCTCCGGTTGGCAGCAGGGCTAACGCTTATCGGGAGGCCAGCAAGGCCTTGTCCTCTTCCCTTAACTCTACCAGAGCGTATTTGCGGGTGTCGGTGATTTTGAGCTCGTCCAGCACATCCACCATGTTTTTAAAGCGGGAGCTTTCCGTTGCTTTCACCAGCACCACCATGTCGGGGTTGCCCTTGACCTGATCTGTCAGCAGCACCTGCCGGATGCCTGTGGCAGAAAAGTCGGTTTGTGTTACCTCCGGCTCATCGCCCGGGTAGCCAAAGAAGTAGTATACCTTGTCTGCTTCATCGAGCACTATGTTCAGCGCATTTTTGCCAGGTATGGGCGTGTCGGGCCTGTTGCAACGGGCATATTGATCTCCATGGTCTGGAGTTTGGCAAAAGTGGTCGTGAGCATAAAGAAAGTCAGCAGCAGAAAGGCCAGGTCCACCATCGGGGTCATATCCAGGTGAAAGCCATTGTTGCGTGCACGTTTTCTGCTGCCTTTTGCGGGGTTTTGTTTTTCCTGTACCTGTGCCATGATCTTGTCCTTTCTGTTTGTGATTGCGGATGCAGGCAGGCCTTCTGCTGCATTTGTATAGTAGATGAACCGGGCCCCGGATTCCACACGGAGACTCCATTTATTTCACAAAAAAAATTACAGCAGCTGCCTTCTGTCGTAAGCAGTGGTAAACATAAATCAGCGCTATGATTGATCGACAGGTATACCGCATGTCACGTGCTGGCTCTATTCGCAATCTTGAGTTGCGGCATGAGTCGCTTGAGTCGCCCGCCCGGGATGAAGTGTGCGTGCAGGTGCGTGCCATCGGGCTCAACTTTGCCGATGTCTTTGCCATGCAGGGCCTTTACAGTGCCACCCCCAGCGGTTCGTTTATACCCGGGCTCGAGTTCGCGGGGGAAGTTGTGGCTGTGGGAGATGAGGCGGGTGACTGGCAGATCGGGGACCGGGTGATGGGAGTGACCAGGTTTGGAGGCTATGTATCGCACATCAACAGCCACCACCGCTACGTGCTGCCCTTGCCCGATAGCTGGAGCTTTGAGGAGGGAGCAGGTTTTCTGGTGCAGGGACTTACGGCTTATTACGCCCTCACCGAACTCGGCAACCTGAAGCCGGGTATGAACGTGCTGATCCACAGTGCAGCGGGAGGGGTAGGTATACTGGCTAACCGCATCTGCCAGAAAGTTGGCGCCTATACCATTGGCACAGTAGGGCAGGCGGGCAAGTTGGAGTTTCTGCGCAAGCATGAGCACTACGGCGATGTGATTTTGCGAGACAATGATTTTTATGACAAACTGATGCACAGTCTCAACGGCCGCCCCCTGCACCTGATCATGGAGTGCATCGGCGGGCGCATCCTCGAACTTGGCTGGAAAGCGCTGGCGCCAATGGGGCGCATGGTGGTGTATGGCAATGCCTCGTTTAGCAGCCATGGCAGCAAACCGAACTATCCGCGCCTGATCTGGAAGTACCTGCGCCGTCCGAAGATAGACCCGCTTAAGTTGCCCACCGAAAACAAATCCATCATGGGTTTTAACCTGATCTACCTCTACGAGCAGACGGATATGATGCATGAATTACTGCAGGGACTGCAACAGCTCCAGCTTGCGCCCCAACACGTGGGCCATGTGTATGCCTTCGACGAAATGCACAAGGCCATCCGGCTGTTTCAGCGGGGCAGGTCAGTAGGCAAAGTAGTCGTAACGGTGTGAGGGTGAAAATACACACTTTTAGGGTGTTGGGTAGCAGGAAATTAATGTACTGCTCGGTTGAACCTATCGCTCTATGCTGCTGCGTGATCTGTACAGTTTGCGGGCTGCGACCTTTCTGCGCTTGTAATAGCTGCTGAGCTGGCTCAGTCTGCCTGTATGCATTTGTTCCGCTCGCTTCGCGGGGTGCGGGATATGGCAAACAGGGCAGACAGGTTCCTCAAGTTGTCCCTGCAATTCTTCTATGGCGTCTTCTACCTGGCGCAAATAGGCTATAATGGCCAGTGTGCCCAGGAGGCCAACCAGCGTAAGGATGGTACTGATGATCATGGTAATCGAAACTTTGGCTAAAAGTTAAAATTAAAGGCAATCAAACGGCTGGATAGCGCAGCCAGTTTTCATTTTGAATGCGCTATATCCGAAAATTTGATTTCTTTAATTAACGCGATTCATTCAAGAAATTAAAGCTTCCCGCTGCAAAATCTTAAACTTCCATAAAGAATCATCGATAGATGCCATCCGCATAGCAATTTTGGCGCAGGCAGCAAAACAATTCAAAAATAGACTACCTGGCTGATGGCCTGATGGAGGTCCTATTGAATGCGTCGGTTCAAAAAATGTACTCGAATTCTCCCATCCAGTGTGCAATAAGTTGTGTTAGATGCTCTATATTAGCACCTTCACTCAAGCACTATTTATGAAACAACTTTACATCCTGCTTTTTGCCGGGCTGTCTTTGTCGAGCTGTGTCAGCACAAGCAAATATGCCCAGTTTGTAGAACAAAAGCCTAAGACAGAGCGCCCGGAACAGGTGCAGCAAAACGACTGGCTGATCGTGCAGGCTCCTCCCGCTGCCCAGAAGAGCAATTACTTAAAACTGGAGAATTCGTTTATACCTGCCATCGTTTACTGGGGGTGGAACTCCACTATATCCTGCGAGCTGGACCCAGGCAGCACAGCTGTTCATGTACAAAGGGGTATGCACCAGGCAGCCCAAAAGCTTAACCTGCAGCAAGTACTTGGAGGTCGTCAGCTGGTGGTGGAGCTGCAACAGCTACCTGGCCAGTTCCTGTACGAGAACAAGGGCAGTACGGTGTTTCTGCTGTTCATGCATATGACCAGCGCACAGGAAGTGATCACACCCCGTCCGACTAATCTGATCGTGCGTTATTATCTGAAGGAGCATGGAGAAGTGATTGCCTCTGGCGAGAGCATCGTGCCAAACGAGGAGCAGCCCATCCGCAATCTCTGGAAGTCAACTAAAAAGTTTACCTGGATGTACCTGGACCTGCTGGAGTCTGAATCAGAGCGTATGGGTACGGCAGCACTCACCTCCATTGCAAAAGAGCTGGAAGCCTTGCCTAATCAGACTGCAGCGGAATAAGCACAAAAGCGCTGTCTGAAATGGGAGCAGTAGTTTTTTTACCCGGGGCTTAAATCCGCCTATTGGAGTCGTAATGCTGCAGCAGCCATTCTGTTGCGCTTTCTGCATCCAGAAATATCTCCACCCGGGTATTGGCTTCAGCTATCTTTTGCTCTTCCTCAATCTTGTGCTTGATACGTTGCATGTCCAGCATTGACAAGCCCTCTTCTGTCATGACGCGGGCAAAGCGGGCGACGTAGGGGTTTATTTTGGGGATCATGGTGCTCACCAGCCAGTTCTGGTCTGCAAGTTCCATGTAATAAAGCTTTCGCGCATCACTGAGCCAGTAGCGGCACTCCAGATCGCAGACATAGTCAGCAGCCAGTGTAAGCGAGCGCCTGAACTCTTCGCTGGAAGGATGCCGTAGCCAGCGGGTGAAGAGGAGGTTCAGTTTGCGATCGATCTCAATGCTTAGGGACTCGTCCTGGTGTAATTTCTCTGTTTGTAAACCGTTGATCATAAGCAGAGCTGTTTTTATGCTACGCGTTCAGGAGCATGTGTTTTCTATCGATTAAAATGTATATGCTGCATGGTAAGAGGATGCAATATTTGCTATAAGGTAAGTTAGTACAATATTCAGAATTAATGCCAGAGCTCACAGCGAAATCTGGTTTATCTGTTTTATTTTTCCCGCAGGCGGTGTTATAATCGCTTTTCCTTCGCATCTCCCATACCTGTGCCATCCTGACTTACCAGCAGTTGCTGCACAGGCAGAGCGAAGCCTTTGCCTTTTGTATTCACGGCATCCATCATACTCAGGAGCAAACCTTCCTTGATCTCAAGCTGCTCATTGAAATCGCTCGTGAGGACATAGGAGAAGACTTCGACCTTGAGTGCATCAGAGGTGATCTCGGTCAGGCGTACACGGGCGCTGGTCTTGTCTATTTTGGGATGGGCTGTGAGCGTTTCCCGGAGCTCGTAACACGGCCTATATCTGGGCCGGCGTGGTGTCGTAACGCAGGCGCAGCACAGGGCAAAGAGGAAGCGGTCGCGGTGGGCGAAATTCTCGATCTTCTGTGAAGAAAAGTCTCCGTTCGGAATAGTCACGACGGTGCGTTCCGTTGTGCGCAGGCGGGTGGAGCGCATGCCGATCTGCTCTACGGTGCCTGTCGTGTCACCTACTTTGCAGAAGTCGCCTACACGGATGGGCTGGTCAGCGATCAGGGTCACGCTCCCGACAAAGTTCTCTACCGTTTTCTGAGCGCCTAAAGCCAGGGCGATACCACCTATACCGAGTGCTGCCAGACCAGTGGTCACGTCAAATCCCAGCGTGTCGAGGATGAAGATAATGCCGAATACCAGCAGCGCGATCTTGGCACCGCGGCGCAAGAACAGCACGATCGAAATCCCGGACATGTTGTTCTTCTGCACAAGCCGCCGTTGACTGAAATTGGTGATCGCGTCGACCAGTCGCCAGAGCAGCAGGATCACAGCCACCAGCCCCACGATGATGGTAAACTCACTGAAGCGCTGCCGCACCACAAACGAAATACCCAGGCGCTGGCTCATCACTACCAGGATCAGGGCAGCCAGGTATAGCCTGACCGGCAAAGAGAAGGCCCGGATGAAACCGTAGGTGGGTTCGTCCTTAGTTTTGCGCCAGATATAATTGATGACAAAAGTGAGCGAGGCCGTAATGCCCCAGGCAATGAGGTAGGCTATGACCGCAATCAGGAGCATGGCCAGCCAGTGTCCGGCAGGTACCCCGCCCCACCTGGTTTCCGTGAGGTATTCGGGTAGTACACTTTCCACGACAGCAGTTTCAGGTGCTTCGATCTGCAGGGGTACTTTGCTGATGGTCTCGGAGGCGACCAGCCAGATAGGACCGCCAGCCGGTCCCTGTGTTTTTTCGAGGAGCAGGTCGAAGGTTTCATTGGCGACCTCGGCAGTACCGACTCTTTCCTTGTCGGGTGGCAGGTCGTCTTCCAGGTCGCCTTCGGGTGTGTCGCTGATCCAGGAGCGGGGTAGGGTCTTGCTGCGCTGGTCCAGCAGGCGTTGCAGGGCCTGTGCTGTGGCAGCGCCATCCTTGATCGTGCCTTCCGGCGTATTGAGGTTCAGGTATAGGGCAGCTTTGGTATAGTCCTCATCGGCCACCGCCCGGATAAAACCCACCACCGTACCACGCGGCGTCCGCCTTCCCAGCGAATCATCCGGCCACTCAGGTACTACCGCCTCCACCGTATCCTGTACAGTTTCCTGTGCATGCGAGGTGGCAGGTATGGCAATTGTCAGGGTCAGGGCAAGCCATAGCGCAAAAGGGGGCCGCAAGAGATGGTGTGATAGCGCGTAACTGTAAATTGCAGAAAACATGTTTGTTGACGTATGTGGCTCCTGAAGTTAGTCTCATGGGATACGTCTTTGCGACTAACTTCTGTTACTCCCTGCAATAACGGCTAAGCTTTTCAGGAGTTGTATGAAGTGCAATTTGTGTCTGGCTTGATGGTGCCAGGTTTGTGCTATACCTGCACTTTCTTCCAGGTGCCGCGGCGGAAGAGCCACCAGCTCACCAGGGCATGGAACGAATGGCAAAAAGCAATGGCGAAGAAAACGCCGGTTGCTCCAAAGCCAGGGTGATGGCCAGGAAGTAGGCCAGCGGAATCTCCAGCAGCCAGAGCACCATCACGTTGATGATGGAGGGGGTGCGGGTATCGCCGGCACCATTAAAGGCCTGTACCATCACCATGCCCAACCCAAAGAAGACATAGCCCAGCGTGATGATGCGGAGTGCTTCTGAGGCCACACTAACCACTTCTTCGTCATGCGCAAAGATGCCTGCGATGGACTCCCCGAAGAGCAGAAAGAATACGGTGACAGCCGCCATAAAAATGACATTGTACCGGGCCGTGAGCCAGACAGACAGCTCAGCACGCATAGCTTTCCGCGCCCCCAGGTTCTGGCCGACCAGGGTGGCTGCCGCAGAGGACAGACCCCAGGCAGGCAGCAGAGCAAACATGATGATGCGGAAGGCAACGGTATAGCCGGCCAGGGTATTGCTCCCGAACTCAGCAATGATGCGGGTCAGGAAGATCCAGCTGGCGGAATCGATCAGGTACTGGCCCATGCCGCCCGAAGACACTTTGAGAATGCGCCAGATCATGGCCAGGCTGAGGACCAGGTTCTGGCGACCGAGCCTGAGCAGGTGCCGCCCATTGAGCAGGTGGTAGAACTGGTAGACCACCCCCACACTACGGCCGATGGTCGTGGCCCAGGCAGCCCCCTCCAGCCCCCAGCCCTCAAAGCTGCCGATGCCGAAGATCAGGAGCGGGTCCAGCACAATGTTAATACCGTTCGCAATCCAGAGGGAGCGCATTGCCAGGTGTGGCAGACCGGCTCCGCGAAAGACACCATTGATCAGAAAAAGCAGGATGATAGCCAGGTTACCGGCAAAAACGATCTGGCATAGCGCAGGCCGTACTCGATGACGTCAGCCTCGGCACCGAGCAGTGCCAGCAGATCGGCGGCATACCAGGTGGCCAGAAAGCCCATGGCCAGCGCCAGCACCGTGCCTGTCACGAGCAGCTGAAAGGTTACGTTGGCCGCCTCCTGGTAGTTCTTCTCACCGATGCGCCGCGATACCATGGCTGTTGCAGCAATGCCTCACCCCCATGCCGATCGAGTAGATGATCATCAGCACCGTCTCGCTTAGCCCTACCGTAGCCAGGGCTTTGGACCCCAGTCTGCCCACAAAGAAGATGTCGACCACCGCAAAAAGCGACTCCATCACCATTTCCAGGATCATGGGCACGGCCAGCAGCACGATGCTCGTCCGGATACCCAGCGTGGTATAGTCGTGCTCCGTGCCTTTTATGGCAGACCAGACAAGTCGCAAAAAGTCTTTGGTGTTTTGCATGAAGGCAGGAGCAGGTATGGGACGCTCCGCAAGTTACGTAGGAAGGTACCATGCAAGTTGTGTACTTCAACGAATTCATGATGGGACAGGCGACTTAAAAACACACAAGCCATGGTCATAGGTCTGCTATGCTTTGGAAAGCATGTGGCCGGCAATGAATGCAAGTTGATTTTATGTGCAGTTTAGTGCAATTAAGAAGGCTAAATCGAATTAATCCAACAGGCTAAGTTGTTAAACTTGTTGTATTTATATATATTGTTTTAACTTTAATTCAATAAAAAATAGTGCAATTGCATATAGCTGACTTTTAGAAAGATAAGGCTTAATGCTATTGCTTACTTCCCACTGGCAGCTGCAAGCTGTTGTTTTATCTATAGAATGTTATGAACGAAGCCGATTTCAATGAAAAACTTGTCAGGTACTCGCATGATTTACTTTGCGTCATTGATTCAAGGGGTGTTTTTATCAAAGTAAGTGAAGCCTGCAGTCGAATTCTGGGCTACGATCAGCACGAGATAGAGGGAAAGTCTTTTACCTCCTTTGTACACTCCGAGGATCTGGAAGTCACCGTTCAGGCATCCAGGCAGCTTAAACTCAATTCCAACATTCTCCATTTCGAAAACCGCTACCTCCATCAGGATGGCCATGCAGTTCCTCTGCTCTGGACAGCTACGCTTTCTGAGGAAGATGGTCTCATTTACTGCACTGCCACTGATATCTCAGTGGAGTATAAACTTCGCGGGAAAGTGGAGGAGAAGGAAACATTCTACAGAACGCTCATAGAACACGGGTCTGACATGCTGGCTCTCCTCGATGAGGATGGAAATTTCCTGTATGCCAACAATGCCTTTAAACGCATACTTGGCTACGAGGTGCAGCACCTCCTGTGCGGCAACAGCTGCAGCTACATTCATCCTGATGATCTGCCTGCCCTGCGAAGATCCTGGAAGCGGGCTGCTAAGCTTGAACTGCTGCGGATGCAGGACTTCCGGGTACGGGACGCCGAGGGAAGCTGGCGCTGGGTAGAGGCCATTGTCAGTAACCAGATCGGCAATAAGGCGATGAGTGCATTTGTGGTCAGTTCCCGCGATATCACAGAGCGTAAACACGGCAGGCTGCGCCTGGAGGAAAGTGAGCAGCGTTACAAAGCTCTGTTTGAAAATAATCCGGACATCGTGCTGTTTGAGAACAGACATGGTGTCGTAACCGAGGTAAACCAGGCATTTCGTGAAACATTTGGCGCAGCAGCAGACTCCGTGGTCGGCAAGTCGCTAACAGAGCTGCTCCCTCCGGACATGGCCGCCGTCAATGCGCGGTCACTGCAGGAGGCACTATTGGGCAGCACCCTGCGCTACGATCTGGAGCTTAAACCCAAGGGAGCGCAGACCATGGTCCTGGACACGGTGAAGTTTCCGGTGCCTGCAGGTGAACAGGTGATCGGAGCCCAGACTATCGCCAAAGACATCACCCCGATCGTGCGCTCTTTTGAAACCATCGAGCGGCAAGCCAAAAAACTGAATACCATTTTCGAAAGCATCACAGATGCCTTTTTCACCCTGGACAAGGAGTGGCACTTTACGTCTGTGAACAGTGAGTTTGAGCGGATTGTAGGTGCCACAGAGCAGGAAATAGTGGGGACTAAACTAAACGAGCATTCTGAGTTTGACACCGAAGGGCACTTTTACAGGCAGTATCGCCATGCCATGGAAACCGGTGAGAGTGTGCATTTTGAGGCTTACTCTGAGCGACCGGGTAAGTGGCTGGAGGTAAAGGCATTCCCTTCAGATGAAGGCCTGGCCATTTACTTCTCTGACATTACTGCCAAAGTACTGGCCTTAAAGGAAGTTGAAAAGCTGTCGCTGGTAGCCAGCCAGACGGACAACGGTGTCGTGATCACAGATGCCAACGGACGGACTGAGTGGGTGAATGAAGGCTTCACCCGCATCGCAGGCTATACCCTGGATGAAATGCAGGGTAAGAAGCCAGGAGAGATATTGCAGGGTCCCGACACCGATCCGGATGCCGTGCAGCAGATCAGGAAGGGACTGCAGGAGGCCTCACATTTCAGCGCCAGACTCATCAACTACCGGAAGTCAGGAGACAGGTTCTGGGTGTCGATGGATATCACACCAATCCTGGATGAAAAGGGTACCGTCACGCGGTTCATCGCCGTGCAGCGGGACATCACGCTACAAAAAGAAGCCGAGGCGAACCTGCTGCAGCTTTCACAGCATCTCTACCAGCAGAACAAGGACCTGCAGGAGTTTACTTACATCGTATCGCACAATCTGAGGGCACCGGTCGCAAATGCGCTCGGGCTGGTGCACTTACTTCATGCAACAGACACATCTTTTGACAATTTCGCTTCGATCAGGACGTACCTGCAAACCAGCATAGAGCAGATCGATACGGTGCTGCATGATGTCAACACCGTGCTTTCGGTAAGGGAGCGGGACGATGTGCTGGAGCTGGAGCCTATCAAGGTGGTCAGTCTGTTTGAGCAGGTACAGGCGAAGTTTGAAGAGATCCTGCAACAGTTCGGCGCTGAAGTAGTGCTGGCGGTGGAACCAGGGACTGAGGTGCGGGCCGTCCGAACGTATTTGTTCAGCATCTTCTACGGATTACTTTCCAATGCCATCAAGTTCCGGTCATTGGAGCGGACCCTGCACATCACGCTGACCGCTGAGAAAAAAGCGACCGGTGAACTGGAGCTTACATTTGCTGACAATGGCCAGGGCTTTGATACCCGCAAAGCAGCTGATAAAGTGTTCAAGCTCTACGAGCGCTTCCATAAGGATATCAAAGGACGCGGAGTCGGGCTGTTCCTGCTCAAAGCGCATACAGAGGCGATGGGCTGGAAGGTAACGGTGGAAAGTCAGGTACAGGTGGGCACTTCTTTCCGGTTCAACATTCCGGCTGAAGCATTGCTTTCATAAGTCTGCTTTAGCGGCCTTATGAAAGCAATGCTTCAGGTATAAAAGCGAAGCATCAAGCGAGACTGAATTGAATGCAGCGCCTGTTACTTAATTAAGTTGTTGTACAAACTGTTGAGAACCTCAGCCAGTGCCAGGTTATACTCATTCACTTCAGGGGCGCTGGTTCCGTTGGTGATCACCACAAAGCCAAACTGCTCTTTTGGCTGAAAGAACATAGCGCTGTAGAGTCCGTAGGCATTGCCGGTGTGGCCCACCATGGACTTACCGGGTATCAGCTTGCTTTCTGTTTTCAGCGCCAGCCCGTAGCCATTGTCGGCAATCTTCGCCTGCATTTGCCTGGCACTCTTCCTGGAGATGATCCGGGTGCCTTTGTAACTGCCCTGGTTCATGTGCATGGTCATATACCTGGCCAGGTCGGGGGCCGACATCTTCATGCCACCGGTTGGTGAGAAGATAGGAGTAGTATAGCCCATTCTGTATCTGCTGATTTCCTCC
>NZ_AKIS01000135.1:0-3433 GCF_000277005.1 Pontibacter sp. BAB1700
ATTTAAGATAAAGTATTAAGATAGCTTGATGGAAAACGTATTAGAACCGCTTACAAATACTAAGGTAGCAGAGAGTATTCAGCAACTCTTTCAATATTCTGTCGCCATAAGAATTCCAGCTTATCAAAGAGCTTATAGTTGGGGAGAAAAGCAGCGAACTCAATTTCTGGAAGACCTTTTAGAGCAGAAAGGAAAACGATACTATTTAGGTCAATTACTTTTTGAAAAAGATGGGAATACCCTTTTTATAATTGACGGTCAGCAACGGCTCACAACAACAGTAATTTTCTTGTCAGCCATTGCAAAAGCTCTAAGTGCACTTGGTGAAAATACAGAGGAAATCCGAGACACTTATCTGACTGACGTGTTCAGGACCATTGATGACGACCATGTAATTTTTAAGAAGACCACTCAAAAGCATTTGGTATCTGCTATTGATGACACTGAGACCATCTCTCAAAAGCGGATAATAGAAGCATTCAACTTCTTTGAAGCGAGGCTGTGCAAATTTGACATAATAAGCTTGAAAGAAATTCAGCAGACCTTGGAAAGTGCTGTAATAAGCACCTTTTACATTTCTAATAAAATTGAGGCAACGCAAGTTTTTGAATATCAGAATAACAGAGGTAAAGAGCTTTCGAGGTTTGAGGTAATCAAAGCTTATTTGATGCATCAGCTATATATCCAAAGTACTGACAACCATCAGGCTAATAATGATATTGCCGAGATTCAAAGTAACATTTCAAAGACATATAGATACATCGAAGCAGTTGAAGGTTACTTCACAGAAAATGAGTTGTTGAGCAGCTTCTGTAATCTGTTTTATAGCATTGGTGGGAATATCGAGGCTGTTAAAGAGCGATTAAATAAAGAAGAGAAGAAGACAGAATGGATAAAGTTATTCTTTGAAAATTTTGTGGAACTCACCCATAGCGCCAAGAGCGTAGTGAGTAATAAAAGTCAATCTAAAATATCGAATCTATTTTTCGTTGGCAATGAAGCGAATTGGAAAATTGTCTTACTGACACTCTTTTATAAGGGCGAAGTGTCAGGCGATAAGTACAAGCGTATTCTGAAACTTATGGAAGTACTTTGCTTTAAGCTCAAACTAGGTGACTACAGAACAGATTACCTGCCTAAATATGCTAAACGCTACTTTGATCCCAAAGACAATTACAGCATAGACAATTTGTATCAGGAAATCAGAACTGCTACTGAAACAGGATTCAAGTGGTATTGGAATGATGGGGGCAAGTTTAAAAACATAATTAACAACTACTTTGACAACAGGACATGGCATTATAGTCATAACACTATAAAGTTCATTCTGTGGCAGTATGAGAACAATCTGAGAAAAAAGAACCGCTCAGGTGCCTTGTTAGATAAAGAGCTTTACAACAGTTATACGATTGAACATATCAGTCCCCAAAATCCGTCAAATGAAGAGTACACAGAAGATTTTAAAAAGAACTTTTTACACCTTGTAGGTAACTTAGCCCTATTGACACAGCCCCAAAATAGTAAATTCGGAAATAAACCATTCCATAAGAAGAGCGAGCTTTTCCAAGATACAGCACTCTCAAGTTACACGGAAATCAGAGAGAAAAATCAATGGACGTCAACTGAGATTACAGAACGTCATTCCCGTATTTCGGACTTCGCAAAGCGGTATTTTGAAATATCTGACATTTAGAGAATAGGAGAAAACACAGCTATGTAAGAGAAGTGAAGGGGGCAGGGTTGTGCGAAGAGTATTAGCAGTGGCGAACAAGTTATTTTAGAACGCCACTGCCTTACTAGACTTCTATGGCGTAGGATGAATATCTTCATAAAACAATATATTATGGATACAGCTTTACGATCTAGAAATGCTACAATAGAATGGAGTTATCCTTATCTGCTTGAAAATGCTTTTACGAAGGATATCTGTTATGAAGGATACGGTGTTTATTGCATTAGTAGAGTTTTCAACTCCAAAGAAACTATTCTTTACATTGGAAAGACTAACTGCAACTTCTTTTCCCGCCTGAATAAACACTATTTTAAATGGGTTGATAATTATAGGGGAATAAAGAAAGTTAGGTTTGGGACTATAATATCCCCGTTAGCCCACACAGATGAATTGATTCATGATTTGGAGGGTGGACTAATCTTTGATCTACAGCCCTTGCATAATATATGTAGGAAAATCAGCTACACCTACTACAGTATCTATAAAATAAATAACATTGGGTACCGTGGAGGAATCCCTAGAATCATCAACATGAAAGAGCACTAAGGCTTTCATCTTAGTAGGTCAGTACCTTTGGTGTTTACTGAGCTGGATGCTTTGGCCACATATGAACAAATAGAACCCCTTACCTAATCATTCAAGCCTAATGACTGCGCATTGTTAATTCTATTTCAAAGTTTACTTTGTCTGTCGTTTATCGTCTGAATCTCACCTTGTCAAATGGTATAGAAGAAGGGTTAGTCACATCCCTAAGACATTGAACGCCTACGATGATATTCTCTCCTATTCTACCTCGCTTGTGTATAAGGTTCTCAAAAGTTTCAAAGAACTCTGCCTTAGCTTATAACCTCAAATTCCTCTCACGTAATTTAAGCTTTCGGCTTATGGGTGTATATTTTGGTCATTCAAGGATTGCTTCAGGTTCTAAAGAGAGCTGATGCTTAAAATCAAAGACCTCATTATCTGTCCCTAATGAACATTATTCAACCACCCGACCGGTTGTACAAGCACCATATTGGGAACATTGATGTGTACTATCCAGTCCTCATTGCGGATGTGCAGGAGGAAGCATGCTTTACTCCAACAGTTCAATGCTCCGCCTTTTTTTCTAACGGTCCTGTTAAATGAATAAGATGGAGTGTGAAGGAGAATATGCACACTAAATACTATATTAAATATCAAGAAGTTATACGTATAAGAACTAAATTATTAAATAAAATATTTATTTGCGTATTGTTTTTGTAGAAACTGTCCCCTACCTTTGTATCGTTGAATGACAATAACATATGAGTATTATGGCAAAGCGAGAGAAGAAGGTGGAGTTTGAGAACCCCCAGAATCTGTATAATCTCAACAAACCATTATATGAGTTGATAGTAGCCTATGGCATAAGCCATCTGTTTATTGCCGAGCACCTTTATCCGGCAGAGTGGAATGAAGACAATGCCAAAAAGCTTGCTGGGCGCTTCAGAAACAAGCTTGATGGTAAAGGAGCGGTGACGGATGCAGAGCTAACTGATTTGATAAACATTATTACTGAAATGGCAGATAGTATGCAAAGAGGTGCTAGTAACGCCAGGCGTGCCCGGAGTGAGAAGCGTAAAGCTAAGATTCAAGCCATCCTAGAGGCACTGGATGATGAATCTTTTGAAAAACTGGATTTAGAGAAATTAGAGAGGAATCTCTAATTTTTTAATTAAT
>NZ_AKIS01000136.1:0-30625 GCF_000277005.1 Pontibacter sp. BAB1700
CCCGTACCAAGACACAACAAACCCCGACTACTACCAAACCTGCCTCATCACGATCGGTGCAACCGGCCTACCCACAGCCCACCAGTCTGGAAGGTTACCTGAACGGCTTGCTCAACGAGGAGATTCCCCTGCAGGTACGCGACCGTTGGCGCGCACAAATCCTGAAATACTTCTCTCCTGACGCTATCATTTACGCCCGCATGCATGATGCCCCCTTAGGCAGCTTTGGCGTAGGAGAATTTATCGATATTCTGTTAAGCACGGAGGAAGGCAATAGTATTGTGATTGATAAAGTGATCTATGACCCTGAGGAGGAAAATGCTATTGACGAAATCAATGTGAGCATCATAGCTGCCCAATAATTTTCAGGCATGTAGTGCATTTAGTTTGGCATTCTGAGCATATTTTATAATATTTAGTAAGTCATATATTTTTGCACAGTTATGCTCGGAACACTCCTTAGTCTGCAATGGAAGCAGAGCCGTCGATCACCAGCTTACCAGAAAAGCCTGGTGGTAAAGATCATACTCGGCTTTTTCATCGTCTACTTTGCGCTCATCTTTATTGCGCTTGGCTTCTTTAGTCATAAACTCCTTACCGAGATTTATCCGGACCAAAGTCCTGTTGTGTCGTTCAACAGCTTCCTGCTGTTTTACTTTCTGATAGACCTGGTTTCGCGCTTCATGCTGCAGGACTTGCCCGTACTGGCCATTCAGCCTTTCCTGCACCTGCCCCTGAAACGGAACAAACTTGTGCACTTCGTACTACTGCGTTCCATACCCAGTGTGTTTAATCTGCTCATGCTGCTCGTATTCGTGCCATTTATGCTTCGTGCGGTGGTACCGGTGCATGGCACAGGTATAGCGCTGGTGTGGCTGGCCGCTCTCCTGCTACTCACATTCATTAATAATTTCATCCTCATTTATTTTAAGCGTCAGCTTACCTCTAACCCAAAGCTTACGCTCATACTCGCTCTGGTGGTCGGTGGCCTCATACTACTTGACTACCTGCAGCTGCTGTCATTGCGTCAGGCTTCGGTAGCCGCATTTGACGCCTTGTTGCAGCAGCCCTGGCTCCTGTTTGTGCCTGTGCTTGGATTGGCGGGGACGTACCTGCTCAACTACCGGTTCCTGATGCAGCATCTGTACCCGGAAGAAATTTTTATTAAAAAAGTAGCTACAGTGGAAGACAATGATATGGCTTTCCTGAACAGGTTTGGTGATACCGGAAAGTTGATCGCGCTGGAGTTAAAACTGATCTGGCGTCACAAGCGACCAAAATCGATGGTAATGATCTCCGCTTTTCTGCTGTTTTATGGCCTTATCTTCTACACCAACAAGGTATACCTGGAAGGTTGGGGCATGCTTATTTTCGTGGGTATCTTTGTGACGGGCTCTCCGATGTTCAACTACGGTCAGTTTGTGCCAGCCTGGCAAAGCGCGCATTACGATGCCCTGCTCACCAGACCCATCACCACGTACCAGTATGTGAAAGCCAAATACCTGATGTTTGTGCCTTCTATTCTTCTTGTCACAGTCCTGACACTCCCTTATGCGCTGTTCGGCTCTAAAGTACTCCTCATTAACCTGGCCAGTTGCCTCTTTAACATTGGGGTGAACAGCATTGTGGTGCTTTACTTTGCAGCACTCAACAAAGACCGGCTCGACCTGAGCAATGGTTCTGCCTTTAACTGGCAAGGCGTGGGAGCCTCCAGATTTGTAATGATGCTGCCTATGGTGCTCGGGCCGATTGCGATCTTCCTGCCTTTCTCGCTCATGGACATACCGCAATGGGGCATTTTCGCCATCGCGCTGAGCGGTACACTTGGCATCGTTTTCCACCGCCAGCTGCTCAGCATGATGGCCAAACGACTTCAAGACCGGAAGTATACTTTGGCAGCTGGTTTCAGACAACACTAAGCGCCACCCTTACCTGAAGAAGAAAACATCAGCTATACCTGAAAAGAAATGAATATGATTGAAGTAAGAGATCTTGTAAAGTCCTATAGCAGTGCCACAGTCGTAAATATACCTGCGCTGTACATTGCGCCCGGCGAAACCATTGGTTTGGTGGGGAACAACGGGGCAGGCAAAACCACCTTGTTCCGGATGCTGCTGGACCTGGTGCGCCCTACAGACGGCGTAGTTACCTCCAAAGGTATACCCGTGGCTCACACCGACGCCTGGAAATACTATACCGGTTCACACCTCGATGAGGGTTTCCTGATAGACTACCTGACGCCGGAAGAATACTTTAAGTTTATCGGTGACCTGCATGGCTATCCACTGGCGACATACAGGAGCGGCTGCAGCCATTTACTGACCTGTTCAACGGCGAAGTACTGAAGCAGCGCAAGTATATCCGCGACTTTTCGAAAGGTAACCAGAAAAAGGTAGGTATAGCGGCAGCTGCCCTTTCCCACCCTGAACTCCTAATTCTCGATGAGCCATTCGCCAACCTCGACCCTAGCTCCCAGATCAGGCTGAAGAACCTGTTGCGCAACCTGCACGAACAGCACGGCATGACCATGCTCATCTCCAGCCACGACCTTAACCACGTGACGGAGGTATGCAAGCGCATTGTCATATTGGAGAAAGGGCAGATTGTGCAGGATATGCAGACCACCGAAAATACCCTACAGGCTTTGGAAGCCTACTTTACAGTTTAATTCTAGTATCATAGCCAACACTAAAAGCCACCTATCCCGGATCAGGTGGCTTTTGCTTTCTGGAGAAGGCTGCTCCGAACACATATCGACTTAATAGCCTGTTTTACGTTTAAGCATACAGACAATATAAATCAGCCAACTTTGACTTTAACAAAACAAATATAACCGTTATAATATTCTATTATGAAGGCATACTTTCTACTCCTGTTTCTGATTGTCAGCTTATACCCGACCCTGGCACAGCAGCCTGTTAGCTCCCGCGATCGGGAGGTAGTGTTTCGGGGAGTCAGTCTGATACCGATGGACAAAGAGCGGGTGATCGAAAACCAGACGGTAGTAGTGAAAGACGGAAAAATAACTGCCATTGGTAGCGCCTCAAAAGTGGAGCATAGTAAAAATGCGCTGATCGTAGACGGCAAAGGAAAATACCTGATGCCAGGATTGGCTGAGATGCATGCGCACGTCCCCCCCGTAGATGACCTGGAGCCAATGAAAGAAGTGCTTCAATTGTTTACTCTCCATGGCATTACTACCATCCGGGGAATGCTGGGTCACCCGCGCCACCTGGAGCTGCGCAGCAAGTTGCAGTCCGGTGAACTGCTTGGGCCAAGGTTTTATACCTCCGGCCCCTCCCTGAATGGCAACAGCGTCAAAACGCCGGGAGCCGGTGCTGAGATGGTGCGACAGCAAAAGCAGGCGGGCTATGATTTTCTGAAACTTCATCCCGGGCTTAACAACGAAACCTTTGGTGCTATCGCCAGCACAGCAAACCAGATCGGGATGCCTTTTGCCGGCCATGTGTCTTATGATGTAGGTGTTTGGCGTGCCGTTGAGGCGGGCTACGCTTCGATCGACCACATGGATGGTTTTGTGGAGAGTCTCGTGCCGGGCCTGGAGGCTATACCTGAGCAGGAGGCCGGACTCTTTGCCATGTACATTGCAGACCAGGCAGATACAACACGTATACCTAAACTGATGACTGCCTTGCGCGAGAAGAACATCTGGGTAGTGCCCACACAGGCCCTCGCCGAACGCTGGATGTCACCAGCAGAGTCGCCTGAAACCTTGGGCAACAAGCCTGAAATGAAGTACATGAATCCTAAAACCGTACAGAACTGGGTGGCTACGAAACAGAAGCTGATGGCAGACCCACGCTACGATGCAGAAGCGATTAACAGGTATGTGGACCTCCGCCGGAAACTGATCAAAGCCTGCAACGACAACCAGGTGGGCCTGCTGCTTGGCTGTGATGCACCGCAGGTATTTAACGTGCCCGGCATCTCTACGCACCAGGAACTCGAATACCTGGTAGCCGCAGGGCTCAGCCCATACGAAGCGCTTCGTACGGGCACGGTCAATGTCGGCAGGTATTTCGACCGTGACGATATAGGCGTGCTGAAAGTAGGAGCCACTGCAGATATGCTTCTCCTCCATGGCAACCCGCTCAACGATATCTCCCAAACCCAACGTATAGCAGGTATAGTGATTGGCCATACCTATCTACCCGAGACCTATATAAAGCAGGAACTGAAGAAGATGGAAAAGACAAGGTGAACAAGCGGATGTAACCAAACACCATTTGGCTTGTTAGCAATCCGACACTGAAAAAATATGATCATCCAAAAGCTAAGACTATGAAATTAAAATTGACTTTGCTACTGACAGGTATGCTACTGTATGTGGCAGCACATGCCCAGCAAGCAGAAACAACAGACCAGATCGAAACCGAGAAAGGTCCGCTTACCATCCAGCCCATTTTGCATGGCACACTGGCTTTCACCTGGGATGGCAAAACGATCTATGTCGATCCTTACGGAGGAGCAGAAGTATTCCAAGGTATAGCCGCCCCTGACCTGATCCTGATCACCGACATCCACGGCGACCACCTCGATCTGAAAACCTTAGAGGCTATCAATACCGACAAAGCGACCTTTGTAGTGCCGCAGGCGGTGGCCAACAAATTACCTGAAAACTTTAAAAAGCGTTCTGTTGTGCTGGGTAACAATGAACACATACAGCAACTCGGTATTGCCATTGCAGCTCTCCCCATGTATAACCTTCCCGAAACTGAGGACTCCCGCCACACCAAAGGCCGGGGCAATGGCTATGTGCTGGAGTTTGCAGACAAGACCGTATACCTGTCAGGTGACACCGAAGACATACCGGAGATGCGTGCCCTGCGCAACATCGATGTGGCATTTGTCTGCATGAACCTGCCTTATACCATGGATATCGACCAGGCTGCCTCTGCTGTGCTCGAGTTCAAACCTGCTATCGTATACCCTTACCATTACCGGGGCCAGGATAGCCTGAGCGATGTTGAGGCATTCAAAAGAAAAGTAAACGAAGGTAACCGGGATATAGACGTGCGCCTGCGCAACTGGTACCCGGAAACAGAAAAAAAGTAAAAAAACGACTCTCCCACTACATGCACGAATCCAGGCTGTACATTGAATATGTTGCCCGTGTTATAGAAGCCATTGGCGTCCTGATCATTGCGAGCGGGGCGGCCATTGCGCTCTTTCGCTTCATTTTTCCGCTGCGGCACAACTCCCGCCGTTCTTACAAAGTGCTGCGCCACGAACTCGGCAAAGCTATCCTGCTGGGGCTTGAAATACTGGTGGCCGCCGATATCATCGCCACTGTAGTCACGGAGCCCTCCATGGATCGGGTGGTCACGCTTGGCCTGATTGTGCTGATCAGAACATTCCTGAGCCTCTCCCTGCAGGTAGAACTCGAGGGTCGTTTTCCCTGGCAGCCCAGAAGACCTGAGGCAGAACACCCGCTTTAGCATTCTGCCGCCAAACTACGTATAAAAGCATACTCCCCGGATCATGGCTCACGCGCCATGCCATACCTGCTGTTATACCTGTATCGGTTCTCTCATCGCTGTGCATGCGCACAAAAGTCCCATCTCCCAAACAAACAGTCGTGCTGCTGGCAGGCGTCTTGTTAGTCCTGTATATCATCTTCCGACACTTTACAAGCTTTGACCGCCTGCGTGGTCACTATACGATAGGAGTAATTCTCAACACGATCGAACTCACGCCCGGTGATATGGATGTTGTCAAACTGATCATCAGCAAAAAACTGGAGCAAATAAACAGACAGGGAGGCGTGCAGGGTCGGGAATTGCGCGTAAAGTACCTGGATGACGAAGGTAGTTCTGAAAAAGCCCGTGAAATAGTGCGGGAAACGATGGACGACAAGCGCCTGATCGGCTATGTGGGCTGCTGGAGTTCTACCCGCTCCAAAGCTATATCCGAGTTGGTGGGGCCAGCCCGTATACCTTTTGTCGGTGGCTATGCCCTTACACCTCTCTTCACCGCCTACCCTACCATGTACACAGCCGAGCGCAGCATCGTGGACCTAGCCACAGTTTTCAATGAATTGCTTGCAGCTTACCGCCGTCCGGCTTTTGTGGGTAAGGCAGAGGACCTGTACTCGATTGCCATTTTCAGAAAAATGCAGGAAACAGCGGACCTAAGTCCAGAGATGAAGCTTGTTCATGAAAAGTGGTTTGCGGGAGAACACCGCTATACCCCTGCCGACATCGATTCCCTTAGCCAGGCGCTGCTTTCCAATGAGGCTGACTTTCTGGTGCTATCTTTTGAGAGTGGCATCACCTCATATCTTGTCCGTGAGCTCCGGAAGGCCGGCCTGACCATGCCCATCTACACAGCCCTGGGCGACCTGGGCTTTGTAGCGTCACAGGCTGACGGACAGGAAGCCGGCGAGTTGTACGACTTGAACGTGGTAGGTATACCGGGCACTTTCAACCTGCGGCTACAGGAGCAGGTACCGGCTTTTAAGAAGGAGATCAGGTATGGTCAAACACTGGAGCTACAGTTGAGCTTCGGCGCTCGCCTTGCGGATAGTATAGGTATACTGGCGGAGGCGGCACGGTCTTCAGGTACGGCAGACAGTGCCGACCTGCCCATCAGAGAACGTATTAACCAGGGCATGCAGCAGTATATTGGGGCAGGCCGCATTTACAGGGGCTGGTTCAACGACTGGTACTTTACTCCTGAAAGAGCCATCGCTGGGGATGTACTGCTTGCCTGGAAACCGCCTAACACGTCGCAGCATATACTGGCCCCTCGACAGTACATGCACCTGGATGATACCCTGCGTAACGTGCCAGTGCTCTATACCCACATGGACCTGGTACAGATTAACAGGGTAAGCGATACGGATGGAAGCTTTTATGCTACTTTTTACCTGGAGGTGACATCGGCAGGGCGCTTCATGGTAGAGCAACTCGATTTTACGAATGCCGCCCGCAGTGAAATCAGTCATAATTACCTGCTGGATATCAAACTGGTGCGACAGCGCCAACTTGAGGGCGTCACCCCCCTGTATAACTACCTCTACAAAATTTCCGGCAAGTTCATCTTTGAGCCTGACCTGCGCCAATACCCCTTTGACACCCAGCGTTTTCCTATTTCATTTCAGCCAGCAAGTGCTTTGAGGCCTTTTCTGGTGCAACCCTCCCACCCTGCCTCCCGCGATACGGTGTTTGAGGTGAAAGGCTGGAACTACAACAGTCACTATGTTGGCTTCGATCACGACATCATCAGTTCAGTGAACACCTTTGAGTCCTCGCGCCATACTATTCCGTTCTATAAGTTCAACTATACCTTTGTGCTTGCCAGGGCGCGCATCGACTTCTTTCTGAAAGTGTTTACCCCGCTCCTCGTTATCCTGACGATCACCTATTTTTCGGTTTTCATCCCGCTGCACCGCTTCGAAACACAGGAGGCTATACAGGTCACGTCGCTGCTCGCATCCATAGCGCTCTACTTCTCGGCTTACAAACCTGAGATGGAGTACGCTACTGTATCAGACAAAATCTTTATCTTCACTTATGTGATGATCACCTCCCTCATCGGCACTTCCATTTTGCAGTTTGTTAAGCGCAAGAAATATAACACTGAAAGCCGCCTGGCACGCGTTTACCAGCATTATATCTTTCCGGCCATCGTGCTGGTGTTTACCCTGGCGGTAGTGTGGTAGAGCCCCAATCGATTAATTGCCGCTAATAATCAGAACTTTACCGGAACGGCGAGTGTTAAGCGGGAATGTAAAGGCGGTGCGCCTCCTGAATTTGCAAGATGACACGGCCTATCTTTTTGAGTCAGTTTTGGCAATAAAAAATAAACTTTTAAAGTTAGTGTAAAAAGGTTTTTGGATTTGGAGCACAAAATCAAGCATTCGACTTTCTCAAAAAAATATTATTTTTATATTTACCGCAATTCAACTTTTACCATTATTCAAAATAACATGAAAGCATTCTTTCTTTCCTTATTGATCGTGCTGACACAGCGGCACAAGCAGTGCAGGCGCAGGGAACTGCTAAAGATGAGAACAAGTCAGCTACTGCCTTGACAGGACAGTTCAACGATCTTAAGAGCAAGTCCAATTCCTACATGGAGGGCAACAGGGAGTATAAAGTGGTGAATGTAGGCCTGCTTAACTCATTCTGGCAAAGTGTGCAGTCCACCATCAAGGAAGTGGAGCAGAAGCAGATGAAAGATCTGAACGCCACCCGCCAGGACCTGGAAACAGCACAGGCGCGCATCACCGAGCAGGAAAAGGAAATTGAAGCCCTGAAGCTTGACAACGCCCAAAAAGAAGCTGCCGTGCAGCAGAGCGAAGATGCAGTAAACAACCTGCATGTACTGGGCATTCCCATCCACAAGCAGGTATACGTGGTCATCAACACAGCTATTATTGCCCTGCTACTGATTGCGCTGGGTGTAGTGTATACGCAGTTCAAGAGCAGCAGAAAGGTGACAGACCAGAAGAAGAAGGAGTTTGACGATATCGACCGTGAGTTTGCAGACTTCAAGAAGAATGCCCGTGAGCGTGAGATCAAGATCAAGCGTGAGCTACAGACAGAGATGAACCTTGTTGCAGAACTAAACGAGCAGATTGCCGTGCTACAGAAGAAAGTACACGTATAAGCATCTTTCTATCAAGCCGCTACGCAGAACAGGCTGTCCTACTTCAAAGGGCAGCCTGTTTTTTTATGGCCAGAAGTGATCGTAAAACTTCTTCCTGCGTTTTTTCTTTCTGTCCCTACCATACATGTAATACACGAAGTAACCAACGGCATAAAGGGCGAGTACCGATGCGATGATGATGATCTCCATGCCCTTCTATACGTAAAACCTGCACAAAAGGCATCCTGCTTTAAACTCCCCCATTTTAAAAGGTTAGTACCCGCTAACAAGCGAAGTGTTTATAACTCAAACCGATAAGCCAATCCCGGATACCACTCCAGTTTGCAAAGGATCAAAGGAGCATATAACCCGTTGGCACAGCTTGTCAAGTCCAATGTGTCAGCTGGAAATCTATTTGTAATACTAATGCATATCTCATCGCTGCTATCCTTGAGGTGTAGTAGGTCCTATTTAAAAACTGGTACTATCCCAATTTGGTCTTTCATACAGCCCCAGTAACACACCTCCTATTTAAGCTGCCAAACTTTATCGGATTAAACTCAAAACTTGCAGCTAGCAGCAAGTTTCCAGTAGCAGCTATTCCTATATCTGCGTATTTCACACAGATAAGACAACTTTTTTTATAAATTATTCATATAACATACATTAACCATTACTTCTATTCCACTCTACCAGATGACACTAAGCCAGAATATAGCAGCAGGTTCACGTCCTACAAGGCAATACCCTGTAGTTCATGAGCGGACTAGCTTCATCATGACTTAGACCACCCGTTATGCTGGATAACAGACAGATGATGCGCTTTAAATAAATATTATAATGCAATAAATGAGAAACTTATGAAGAACACCTTTACACTCATTTTGTTGATGCTATTTGTGCTTGGTGCACAGGTGCCTGGGCACAGCAGCGGCAAGTCAGCGGCCGTGTGACCGCCTCTGACACAGGCCAGGGCATGCCGGGGGTAAGTGTGGCCGTTAAAGGCACCACCACCGGTGTAGCAACAGACTCCGAAGGCAGTTACCAGATCCAGGTGCCCGACAACAGCGCAGTCCTAGTTTTCCGCTTTCTGGGCTACCAGACAAGAGAGATTACAGTAGGCAGCCATTCCACGATCAATGTGACCCTCAACACTGATGCGCAGCAACTCGGGGAAGTGATGGTGACGGCGCTGGGCATTACCCGTGAGACAAAGGCATTGGGCTATGCCGCGCAGTCCGTCCAATCGGAAGAGTTGACACAGCACCGTCAGCCCAACGTACTCAATGCCCTGCAGGGAAAAGTAGCCGGCGCTACTATTTCGAGCACAGGCGGCGCACCGGGGCAAGGCACCAATATCCAGATCAGGGGCATCAACTCGATTGACGTGGGCCGTAACAACCAGCCGCTTTTTGTGATTGATGGGGTGCTGATGGACAACTCCACCTCCACTGTGGGGGCCGGTGCCGAACTCAGGGGCATGAGTAACCGCCTCGCTGACATCAACCCCGATGACATTGAGAGTATCAACGTATTGCGGGGTGGAGCCGCAACAGCGCTGTATGGTTTGCGCGGTGCTAATGGTGTCGTGGTTATTACCACCAAGCGGGGTGAGCAGGGCTCGCTACGCGTGAATTTTACCAGCACAGCAGGTATAGAAGAGGTAAACAAATTCCCGGATATGCAGAGTACCTATAGCCAGGGAACCCGGGGCGTATATGACGCAACAAACTTCTTTCCATCGTGGGTCCCCGTGTAGAACAAGCCCGTCAGCTAGATCCGACACACCCCGAAAGACTCTACAATCATTTTGAAGACGCTTACGAGATGGGACACCAGTTCCGCAACTCACTTTCCTTTTCGGGCGGTACCGAGGCTATCACCTTCCTTTCCTCTATCTCCCACCTTACACATGAGGGAGTGCTGCCATTCACGGACTTCAGCAATACCTCGGCTCGCCTGAACGCCGAAGTGAAGATCAGCGATAAATTTAGAACCGGCGCCAACTTCAACTATGTGAATTCCGGGGGCGCCCGCTACAACGCCGACCGCTTTAATGAGAGCCTGAGCTACTGGTCGCCCCGATGGGATGTGACGGATTACCGGAAGCCGGACGGCACCATGAACTCCTACGGCAACAACAACCCGATATACGGAGCCGCGACCAACCGACTGGAAGATGACGTAAACAGATTCATAGGTGGCCTGAGCTTTGGCTACACTCCCACCAGTTGGCTTGACCTGACCTACCGCATCGGTTTGGACACCTACAACGATGACCGCACACGAACGGCTCCGGGCCCCTTGGGTGTGGCGGGGGAGCGTGTGTACGAAGACAACGGACAAGGCTTCGTAGGGGAGTATACCACCAAGTTCCGTGCTATCAACTCCACTTTCCTGGCATCCGCGAACAGAAGTTTTGGAGAAGACTTTAACGCTACCCTGCGCCTGGGGCACGAGTTGTACGACAGAAGAGTCAAAAGCTTCGGGGTATTCGGCAATGAGCTGACGGTGCACGACTGGTTCTTCCTGCCAAACGCACGTCTGCTTACCTCTACTCAGGATTTAAGGGAATACCGCCTGATGGGCTTGTTCGCAGAGGCCTCTGTCGACTACCGGGACTTCCTTTTCCTGACACTGACCGGCCGCAACGACATCACCTCTACCCTGCGAAAACCGAATAACTCATTCTTCTACCCTTCTGCAAGCCTGAGCTATGTGTTCTCTGAGCATATGGAGCTGCCTTCTTTCATCAACCAAACTAAGTTGAGGTTGTCGTATGCGCAGATAGGTAAGGATGCGGAGGAATATGCCACTTCATCCGGTTTCGCTTCCTACACAGGTCTGCCGACAGGAAACACTGGTTTTACACGCGCTGCGCTGCTGGGCAATGTGGATCTGCGCCCCGAATTTACCGACACTTATGAAGCTGGTCTGGAGATGTCGTTTCTGAACAATCGCCTGGGTTTTGACTTCACTTATTATTACTCACTTAGCAAAGACCAGATTATCAACATTGCCGTCGCCTCTACAACAGGTTATGTGCGCGCTGCCGTGAACTCCGGTGAAATGCGCAACAAGGGTGTGGAGATCGTTTTGAACGCCGTGCCTGTTCAAACGCAGGATTTCACATGGGATTCCAAACTGATTTTCTCCGCAAACCGCAACAAGATCCTGAGCATACGGGAAGGACTCGAGGAGATTACATACGCCTCCCAGTTCGGTTATGTAGGTTCCACGGTTACTATGAAATTGATACCCGGTCAGCCATATGGTAATATCTATGGTTCACACTGGCAGCGCTATTACGGTGGGACTGAAGAGGATCCGCTGTTTATTGACAAGGACCGGCCAATCGTGATCGGTGAGAATGGCTTTCCGGTACGTGCGCCGCTTACCAGCCAGAAGATCCTGGGCAATTCCATGCCTGACTGGATTGGTGGTTTTACGAACACCTTTAGTTACAAAGGTCTGAGCCTGACAAGCTTGTTTGATGCCCAGTGGGGACACGAGAAATACAACCAGATGGGCAACTTCTTCTCTGCGTTTGGTATAGCTGATTATACAGAAGACAGAGAGGATTTCAGGGTTTTTGAAGGTGTGCTGGCAGACGGAACACCTAACACAAAACAGGTATGGCTCGGACAAGGCGTAGGACCTGATGGCGTAGACTACGGTGACGGTTTTTACCGCCGCTTCCACCGCGGCGTTTCCGAAAACTTTGTGGAAGACGCCTCCTGGATCAGGTTACGCTCCCTGACCCTCAGTTACTCCCTGCCAAGCAGGCTCTTCGAAAACATATTTATCCGAAACAGCTCAGTGGCACTCACCGGCAACAACCTGTGGCTCTGGACCAGATATTCTGGCTTTGACCCTGAGAACAGCTCCACGCCAAGTGGTAGCAATGTCACTGGTTTTGCCGGTTTCACATACCCGGCCGTGAGAAGCTACCTGATTACGCTGAATATAGGATTCTAAAAAGAGGAACGAACATGAGAAAGATATATAGATTTGCGCTTGCCTTCACACTGATAGGGGCATCGCTGAGCCTGCAAAGCTGCGAGGATTACTTCGACCTGCATGAAAATCCAAACCTGGTGTCGAATCCGCCGCTGAACGCCATGCTTTCCACCACCACTCACAAGACCGGGCTGAACAGCCAACGCATAGCCGCCACTACTGCTTTTTACGTGCAGTACCTGGCCAGTCCGGTTGCCGGCAACGCCACCGATACCTACCAGGAGGTGGACCTCACCGGCACCTGGGATGCGATCTATCTGGCCATGGCTGACATCCAGGACATGAAGCAGAAAGGAATGGAAGAAGGCGCTACCGACTATGTGGGCGTTGCCAACATCATGATGGCCTATCACCTCAACCTGATCGTTGACCACTGGGGCGATGCCCCATATACGCAGGCTTTCGACAACACAACCCTCACACCTCGGTTTGATTCCTCGCAGGACCTGTATGCTGAAGCCCTGCGCCTGCTCGACGAAGGTATAGCGGAATTGAATAAAACAGATTCACGCATCCCGCTGAGGGCAGCGGATGACCTGATACACGGTGGAAATAAGACGCAATGGATTCGCACGGCCAATGCCTTTAAGGCACGCATGCTCAATAAAGTCAGCAAGCTTCCCAGCTACGACCCTACTGCCGTACTGACTGCCGTCGACAACTCTTACCAGTCCAATGCTGATGATGCGGAGATGGAGGTGTTTGAAGTACGCAACCCCTGGGCCCAGGTAGCAATTAGCAACACGCAACTGGTATTGGGCGGCTGGCTGTCGGAGCAGTTCGTAGACCACCTCAACGGCACGACATATGGCGTATTTGACCCACGCTTACCACGCATTACCGAACCGACTGACCCTAAATTTTCAATAGACCCTTACATAGGCACGCCAAACGGTGTAGCAACGTGGGTACAAGAAGTAACACGGATCGTGATGAGGTATATATCTCCATCACTTCCCCACTGACGGGAGAAACTTCGCCCATCACCATCGCTTCGTATGCCGAGATGAAGTTCATCGAGGCCGAAGCCGCTTTCAGAGCCGGCAACCGCGAACGGGCCTACGCTGCTTACTTAGCAGGGATAACAGCGCATATGAATAAGCTGGGTGTGCCGGAGGGCGAGCGTAATGCTTACCTTAACAACCTGCCGTAGCTGTGGGAGCCGCCAACCTAACGCTTGATTTGATTTTCAAGGAGAAATACGTTGTGACGTACCTCAATGCCGAAGCCTGGACGGATGCCCGGCGCTACGATTACCAGTACGCTGACTTCGACCTTCCTGCCAATGCTGAACTGACCACTTTTATCCGCAGAGTCGCTTATCCGCAGGGTGAATCCAGCAAGAATCCGAATACACCGAACACTCCTGCCTTGTCAGAACCACTTTGGTGGGACCAGTAGAAGTTTAGGAGTTTGGGAATTTAGGAGTTTAAGATTTACTTAACTTCTTCTACTACAAGATAAAAAACTGCAGCCGATTCATCCAGATCGGCTGCAGTTTTTCTGTATATAAATGTTCTGTATATAACTGACAGGATCAGATATAGCCTGTCAGTACTGCAGCTTAAACTTATCCAGGTTAGGGAGATACTGCTTTTTTCGCTTTAGTTCGTGCTCGTAGAAGGCACGACCCAGATTCTGCATGAAGGGGTAACCAACGGTTTCATACTCGTACTTGCCGTCGTTGAATATCCCGTTTTCATTTACAAGTATGACTGCCGAGAGCATGAACTCCACTTGCTTGTCAAAATCCACGATATAGGCATTGTCAATCAGGAAGCCATAGGCATTGCCGATCTTGTTGAAGATGCGGATGTTTTCAGGTATACGCTCTTTTGAGTTGCCATACATCAGAAATTTCACGTAGCCATCCGGAAACTCCTTCGGGTCGTAACTTGGGTAGTCGCTCTCACGGGGCAACATGCTCATATACTTGTAAAGGAAGGTATAGTCCTCATCGGTCAGGTTAAAGCGCTGCTCCGCCGGCACTGCCTCCGGAAACAGTACAGTCTTGAGTATGCCTTGCAGAGCCTCCAATGAAATGTAATTTTTGACACTGAAGTCCATAGGCCCATCTACCAGCTTGTCGTCCACTATGTGTCCCTTGCCCAGCATGCCCCCAAACTTTGCCTGCGTGAATGGAGTTGGGTTATTAGCCAAGGGCTGTTCGTAGATCAACTGCCCGTCTTTGTAAAACCGGAACGGATTGGTATGCCGGTTCTCGTCTGCACTCAAAAAGATACTGAGGCGATGTACAAGCTGCACGTCTTTAAAACCCTTTTCATGCAACGACTGGTTCAGTTGCTGCTGCCCCACAAATTCATAGAGGCGGTTGTAGGCATCGTTGTCGCTCACCAGAAACAGCTTTTTGATGTAGTGTGCAATGGTAGCCTGTCCATCCGCTGAAGTACTGTCGCCCTGCACCGTGCTCTGACCGGCATAGGCACTGTCCACTTGCAGGGGCGTGTACTTGTCCAGGCCGTTTATACCCAGTTCATTGAGCTTCTCCAGCGCTGTAATGGCTCCTGCCAGTTTCACCGTACTTGCCGGGTAGAAATACTCCTGCGGATTGACGCGGTAGGTATAGGAGGTGAAGTGCGGCTGGTTCTGCTCGTCGCGGTCGATCTGGGTATAGAGGATCTGCAACCGGTAATGGTCCGGATTATCGAGAATGCTTTTGAACCGCTCGGGCTGTGCCGCAAGAATTTTTTCGATCATATTAGTTTGTCTGCTTGCTCCCTGCTTACTGCCAGCGCAGGAAGCCACGGAGATACTTCCGACCAAACTCAGGTATAGCGCCAACTTGCGCATCGAATTAAGGGGTGTCTTTTTCATGGCAGGAGGTGATCGGGTTAAGGTTAAAATAAGCAGCTTTTCCCGGTTTGTCCTACATTTCAGGTATAAATTAAACTAAGTTCTCAGAAAAGGCATTTTAGTTTTTACCTCCTATACTTCAGGTCAACAAATACATCGGGAATTTTCTATATTGTAACGCTATACCTCCCAAATCAAACCCGATGGCATAGTATCAGTTGAAACATACCTTCATCTTAAATCCACATCCATGAACAAATACGGTCTGCACGGAAAACTACAGGCAACAGCCGGAAACGGCGACAAGCTTGCTGCAATACTTTTACAAGCCGCTCAATTGGTTTCCACAGCAAAGGGTTGCCTCCTATACCTGGTAAGTCAGGATCAGGAGACCCCAGATGGGGTATGGGTGACGGAAGTATGGGACAGCAAAGAGGACCACGACAACTCCCTGCAAGTGGCTGGCGTGAAAGAGCTGATCGGCCAGGCCATGCCGCTACTGGCTGGCAGACCAGAAAAAGGACAGGTATTGGAGGTACTGGGTGGAGCGGGTTTACCTGATTGAGATACCTGAGGCATCGACACTAGGTATATAAGACGAGTATCCTCTAGAGTAATTGCTGATAAAGCGACTCAGCATTTCAAATTCATTTATGTCTAACCGAATGTAGATACACCGTGAGAAATTTGTTCTATGACTTGCAACCTATGTTATAGATATGGAATCTTCCTGATAGCAACTATACCTAAACAAGGTATAGCCTCACCAAAACTATCAAAAGATTCAAGCTATGCCCAAGAACAAACTAAGCCGTCTGCTCATCACTTTCTTTTTCCTTTTCATGGCCAGTATCTCTTTTGGCCAGGGTCTTCAGATAAGCGGAACGGTCACAAACGCTGCGCAGCAAGAGGCTATACCATATGCGAACATCGGTATCAAGAAAAAGAACCTGGGCACCGCCAGTAGACCGGATGGCAGCTTTACGCTCAACCTGAAAGAGGAGTACCGCCACGACACCCTCACGTTTTCGGCCATTGGGTACCATGAGCTTTCCCTGCCCATTTCAAGCATACTCTCCGGTGGCCTGACTGCTTTTGAGCTCTCTGAAAAAACACGGCGCTCCGGGAAATTGTCATCAGCAACAAGGCTGCTAAGGTCAAGAAATTTGGCACTACTTCGCGCAACCCTCTCCTGTATGGTTCAGCTGAAACAGTGCACTCAGAAGACATTTCGGAGCTGGGCAAATTCATCAACCTCAACAATAAAACATCTGAGATCTTATCGGCCACGGTATACCTGCGCAGCATCAAACGCGACTCCGCTTCCTTCCGCATCAACCTGTATAAAAACGAAGCAGGTATGCCGGGTGAGCGTCTGATCGAGAAAAGCATCATCAGGCGGTTGCCGCTTACAAAAGGCTGGGTCACTGTTCCGCTCGAGCAATATGGCCTGGTAGTGGATGAGGACTTCTTTTTAGGTATAGAATACCTACCCGAATACAGCAATCACGAAAAGTACATTTTCATTTACGGCGCAGCACTGGGCGGCAGCTTCTATTCCAGAAAAGCCAGCCTGGGAGACTGGGAAAAAGGGGTTGGAGGCCGGCTGGCGGCTTACGTGACAGTAAGACAATAGGGCACCGGGCTCAACCACGCTGTATGAAAAAGCTAGCCGGTCGTGTTCTCTTTCTGACAGCACTTTGCTGGATGCAGTTCTTTGCGGCAGAGGCACAGTTGCGTCTTATAAAAGACAAGCAAATTCTGCAATTCTCCGGTCGGGTGGTAGCAGGCGATAGCTTGACGGAGTTGGAAGGGGTGGCGGTGTATGTACCGGGCACTACCAGAGGCACGCACACCCGAAAAAGTGGTTATTTCTCGATGCCCGTAGTGGCAGGAGATACGGTGGTGTTTGCAGCGCTGGGCTTCGAAAAGCTATACATGACCATACCTGCTAACATCAAAGAGAGTAGTCTTACCTTAAGCATCAGGCTGGAAGAAAGGCGCAATACCCTACCACTGTGGATGTGATGCCATGGGCAACGGAATATGACCTGAAGCAGGCTGTCCTAAGAACTAAACTCCCCCAAGACCCTACGGAGCAATTACCCGTTATTCCGCCACCAGTAGTCTATAAGTCCATTACAGACATGCCAGCTATGGATGCAGATGCAAATTACAGGTACGGTCAGGGAATACAGCAGGGACAGCGTGAGGCACGCTTCAGGGTACCGGATATTCTGAAAGTGTTTTCAATCCCGATCAAGTACTATTAGTGTTGCTTTAAGCGAAGCCATAAAAACAAAAACTCTCCCCAGTGGGAGAGTTTCGCCATTGTTCAATAAGTTTATCTACTAATTCGGAAGCTTAACAGGTATAACCTAGGCTTCCTGCTTTTCTTCCAGATTGAAGAGCGCACTCAGTCCTTCAAGCAGTGCTTCTGATTCACCACGCTGGCAGGCTGCTTTCAGCTCCAGGGCAGGCAGTTTCACGATCTTGTTCAGGATGTTTTTAGTGATCGCTTCTACGAGTTCTTTCTCGCTGTCACCCAGCTTCTTGGTATAGCGGGCCAGTTCCTGCTGACGAATCTCCTCTAATCGGCTCTTGAACTGCTGCAAAGCAGGTGACATGGCCATTTCACGGGTCCAGGCGTTGAATTCAGTCATGGCTTCTGCTATGATGTCCTTTACCTGCGGTATAGCGGCCATACGCATGGTCAGCGCTTCGGTGGCGCGGTTACGGATGTTGTCCACGTTGTATACCCTGGCATTTGGCAAAGCTTCAATGGCGGCGTCGATGCTGCGCGGCATAGACAAGTCTACAAAGAACTGAGGTGCATTTTCACCTAGCTGCGCAATATCAGCCTGTCCGATAAAGAAGCAGTCACCCGGTACAGAAGAGATCACCACATCTGCCTGGGCCATCTCTTCCCAAACGTTTTCCCAGTAAATAGCACGGGCATTGGTCTTCTGAGCCAGCTCGAGTGCTTTGTGGTGTGTTCGGTTGGCGATGGTGATATTGCTGATCTTCGACTTGCCGAAGTTGTCGCACACATTGGCCCCGATCTCCCCTACCCCGATCATCAGCACACGCGGATCAGCCATCCCTCTGGTCAGCTCCTCTACCAGCTCTACCGTGGCATACGATACCGAAGCGGCACCGTCAAAAAAGGCGGTCTGGTTGAATACCTGCTTGTTGGTATAGAAGATGGTGTGCATCAGCCTGTGCAGAAACGGACCGGCCATATCGGCATCAGCAGCCCACTGGTAGGCTTTTTTCACCTGGTTGAGTATCTGCATATCGCCCACTACCTGCGACTCCAGACCCAGCGACACATAAAACAGGTGCTGTACCGCCTGCATGTGATCGGTGATGTTCTGGAAATAAGATGCAATTTCTTTAGTAGCGATAAAGCCCTTCTCAATCGCGATCAGTTTGATGATCTCGCGTGACAGGTCCTGCGCAGCAGAATAATACACCTCTGTGCGGTTGCAGGTAGAAAGCACCATGACATCCTGCGCATTGGTGAACTCGCTGATCTTATCGAGCAGGTTACGGCAGCCGATTTCGTTCAGCGACACGGCTTCACGTACGGCAATGGGTGCTTGCTTGTAAGATAATGTAAGGGCTTTAAACTGATTTTGCATGTCTTTCTCTCAGATACAATGCAAAGGTCTTAAAAGCTGGGGTCGGAAAGTATGACTTTGGTCACTTTCGTGTAGGAGAAATGTCACCCTTAATTCCTCATCCGCTCCAGCTTCTGCGAGTTCAGGATCGTGATCTTGCTGCCGCGGGTATCGATGAGGTTTTCGTCTTTGAAATCAGCCAGAGTACGGATCACCGTTTCTTTGGAGGCTCCTACAATGCTGGCCAGGTCCTCACGGGTGATCGACACTTCTGACTTATAGTTCGGGTCTTCCTTATACTGCTTTTCTACAAAAAGCAGGGCCTCTGCCACACGTTTGCGTACGGAGTTGTAGGCCAGTTTCAGCAGTCGCTCCTCACGGTCAGCCAGGTTATCAGACAGTATCTTGATGAACTTGCCTGCTACGTCGCGGTTCTGGTAGAGCAAGGTATAGAAGTCCTCACGCGGGATGATGTATACCTCTGAGTCCTCCAGCGCCATGGCCGATTCGCGGTAGGTCTTCTCCTCCAGCAGGTCCAGGTAGCCGATGAAATCACCATCTTTGTATAGGCTGGTAATGTACTCACGTCCCTCTTCGTTTGACTTATATGTCTTGATTTTGCCTTTGTTAAGGAAGTAGAGGTTGCTCGGGTAATTGCCCTCTGAGAACAAATGCTGCTTCTTACGGAACACCGTCACACGACGGTTTTCGGAGATCAGCTTGTTGAGCTCTTCATAACCTTTTGCCTCCTGTATGAAGTTATCAATGCCCTGCACGTCACGCTGAAATTCAGCTTTCAGGATCTCGTTTTTCTTCAGGCGCATTTCTACCACGTCGAGCAACTCCACGTCATCAAAAGGCTTGGTCAGGTAGTCGTCGGCGCCTAGGTTCATGCCTTTGCGGAAGTCGTCTTTCTCTGACTTGGCCGTCAAAAAGACGAAGGGGATACTGGCCGTTTCCGGATTTTTGCTGAGCATGTGCAGCACCCCGTAGCCATCGAGCTGTGGCATCATGATGTCGCAGATGATCAGGTCGGGATGCTCCTTCTTGGCCAGGTCCACGCCTATCTTTCCATTAGGTGCTTCGATGACCTGGTAGTTGGCCAGCGACAGGATCTCGGCGGTATTCTCGCGGATCTCCTGGTTATCTTCAATCAGTAATATTTTTCTCATACTTATGCGGTAGTGTATGGCAATGTGATGGTGAAAGTAGTGCCGCGGTCCAGTTCGCTTTCGTAGTGCAGCTCGCCGCCCATTATCTCTACGTACTTTTTTACAATATTAAGGCCCAGACCCGTTCCCTGTATATTGGTGACGTTCTGCGCTCTGAAAAACGGCGTAAACAGGTGTGCTTTGTCCCCTTCAGGTATACCGATCCCCTCGTCACGCACAACCAGCCTTATTGCGTCTCCCTTGATGTCTGTTGTAAACCAGATCGTGCTGTCCTCTCCTGAGTATTTGCTTCCGTTTGAGAGCAGGTTGATCATGACGTTGCGCATGAGTTGCTTATCCAGGTATACGGTAATTTGTTCACTCTCGTGCCGGTAATCAATGCGCTGCCCCTCTTTCAGGAAGCCCTGCATTTCGTCGACTACCTCTGCTGCGAAACTCTGCAGGTCAAACGTGCTCGGCACATTGTGAATCTTACCTTCCTCCATCCTGCTGATCGACAGAAAATCGTTCAGGATATTGGTCAGGTTATGAACGGCGGACTTAATGCGGCCTACGTGCTTCAGGCGTTTTTCATCATCTTCGGCAGACTTGTATTTGGTGATCAGTGAGGCCGATGAAAGCACGGTGCTGAGCGGAGTCCGGAACTCGTGTGAGGCGATGGTCACGAAGCGTGACTTCAGCTCATGCAGTTCCTTCTCCTTTTGCAGGGCTTTGTAAATCTCCTGCTGCGCTTTTTTAAGTGTCTTATTGGCCTTCTCCAGGTTCTGTATGGCAGCGGCAAGCTCCTGTGTGCGGTCCTCTACCCGTTGTTCCAGTTCCGTGTTCAGCTTCTGAATCTCGGCCAGGCTCTTGGCGTGCTCTATGCTATACCTGATCGAGCGCTCCAGGTCGTATGGATTGAAAGTGCCTTTCACCAGGTAGTCCTGCGCACCGGCCCGCATGGCTTTTTCGTCCGTTTCACGGTCGCTCTGACCTGTTAGCAAAATGAACGGTGCTGTTATACCTTCGTTCACAGCCTGCGTGATCAGCTCCAGTCCGTCATGCGCCCCCAGCCTGAAATCGACCAGGTATACATGGTGTCGCTGCTCCCTGATTATGCTGATGGCCTCGTTGAAGGACGGCGCCCAATCGAGCACGTAATTGTGCCCGGGTATATCGTCCATGATATCACGCGCAATGATGAAGTCATCTTCATCATCATCTACCAGCAAAACACGAATTCTGTCAGGCATATTTTGAGTTTGGGAGTTAGAGAGTTTAGGAGTTGGGGAGTTTAGGGGGTTAAGAGTAGGGTAACAGCTTTAGAAAGTTGAATTGACTTAACTAAGTGATTGAGTCTCATTCTTTCATCAACTCAAAACTGAAAATTCATAATTCCTAAACTCTCAAACTCCCCAACTCCTAAACTTACTAGGGTTTCGGCAGTTCTACTATTTCAAACCAGTACTTGCTCAGGGTTTTCATTACGTCTACCAGGGCTGTGAAAGTAACTGGTTTGGTAATGAAGGAGCTCACGCCCAGATCGTAGGTGCGCAGGATGTCCTCTTCCGCTTTGGATGTAGTCAGCACCACCACCGGCAGCACGCGCAGGTGATCGTCAGCTTTGATCTCTTTCAGCGCCTCACGACCGTCTTTTTTGGGCATGTTGAGGTCAAGCAGGATCAGGCCGGGTGTCTGGTACTTGCCTTTGTCAGCGAAATTTCCGCGGTTGTGCAGGTAGTCCATCAGTTCCTCGCCGTTCTCCACAAACTGAATCGCATTACTCAGCCGGTTCTCGTCAAGCGCTTCTTTTATGAGCATGCGGTCCTCGGCATCGTCGTCAGCTATCAGTATCACGATTGGTCTATTCGATTTCATAGGCGTTTATTCCTTCAGGTGAGTTTTTGCTAAGGTAACAATAAAATGCGTTCCTTCCCCCGGTTTGCTCCTGGCTGTGATATCACCTCCGTGGCGGATCGCAATCTTGCGGCAAATGGCCAGTCCAATGCCGGAGCCTTCGTATTTCTGCCCTTCCAGTCGCTGGAAGATGTTGAAGATCCGGTCCAGGTACTTTTCTTCAAAGCCGATGCCGTTGTCCTCGATGTGCAGCTCCACCAGCTCGTCGCCTGGCGTGGAGGTCATGTGGGCTTTCAGCTGCAGCTCCTTCGCGTATACCTTCACTACCGGGTCTACCTCCTCTTTGCGGAACTTGATGGCATTGCTGATCAGGTTCTGCAGCAGTTGGCGCATCTGCGTCGGCTCGGCCTGGATAGTGGGTAGTGGCCCTATCTCTACTTTGGCATGGTTGCGCTCTATGGCAATTTCTAAATCTGAAACGACCTCCCTTGCAATTTGATTCAGGTCTGTTTTAGAGAAAGGCTTCGCCTGGGACGTCACCCTGGAGAACGTGAGCAGGTCGTTGATCAGGTTCTGCATGCGGTTGGCGGCGTTGAGCATCCGGTCCACATAGTCCTTGCCCTGCTCGCTCAGGTTCTCGTACTCCTTCATCTTGAGTCGGTCACCGAAAGCCTGTATCTTGCGCAGCGGCTCCTGCAAGTCGTGTGACGAAACGTAGGCAAAGTCCTGCAATTCCCGGTTACTTCGCTCCAGTTCGGCAGCGTAGCGGCGCAGGCGCTCTTCTGTTACTTTTTGTCTTGTGATGTCGTGGATGAAGCCAGTGTATACCTTACGGTCTGAGAGCTGCACTTCACTGATGCTCAGGTATAGCGGGAAAATGGTACCGTCTTTTTTCAGGCCGGATACCTCACGTCCTATTCCGATAATGCGTTTCTCACCCGTCTCGTGGTAGTGATGCATGTAGTTGTCATGCAGGCTCTTGTCCGGCTCCGGCATCAGCATATTGATCTTCCGGCCCAGTACTTCTGAAGCGTCGTAACCAAATAGCCTGCATGCCGAGGGATTAACCATTTCGATGACGCCACGCGTGTCGATGGTGATGATGCCGTCTACTGCGGTCTGGATGATGGAGTTGATGCGGCTCTCACTTTCACGCAGGGCAGCCTCCGTTTTTTTGAGTTCTGAAATGTCGTGGATCACACCTGTGAAGATCTGCTTGTCGTGCAGGTTCACTTCGCTGATGCTGAGCAGAAACGGGAAGACCTTACCGTTCTTCCTCTTACCCAGTACCTCGCGCCCTTTTCCAATGATCTGCCCTACCCCTGTGCGGTGATAGTTTTCAAGATAGGTATCGTGCAGGCTATGATCGGGTTCCGGCATGAGTACGCTTACGTTCTGTCCGATGATTTCTTCAGGATGGTAGCCAAAAATGTGGGCTGCCGCCGGATTTACGGTTTCGATGACACCTCTCCGGTCAATGGTAATGATGCCGTCAATAGCCGTTTCGATGATGGCTTTTAAGCGTGACTCGCTGTCTATTTGGTGGTTATCGGAATGGTCTTGTTCTTTCACGCGTATTTCTTTTGCTAAATATACGCACTACGGCCTTAATGTCAAAGGAAGCGCAGAGTCCCATATTATACCATAGCTTCATTTGGTTCTGGTCTTATACAGCGCATAATTCTGATAAGTTTTCCTTTACGAAATGCCCACCCACATTTTCACGCCTAAGCAAGGCAGCATCTGTGATCAGCCCGGCCACTGTGATCAGGTTTTGGAGCTCCAGCACCTCCTGCTGTATACCTGTCAGTTCCCGTATACCTTTCGCCTTCCGCTGTAGCGCCTCAATTTCGGATTGGCAGCGCAGCAGGCCTTTGACTGAACGGACAATGCCGGCCTGTTCCCAAAGTAACTTTTGTAATTTAGCACGGCTGCGTGCTACCTCAGCCCGCATACCCAACCACAAGGCACCGACATACTCTTTTTCTTCAGTACTATCAGGTATAGCCCCTTCCTGATTTGCGACGATGTCCGTTACATGCTCTGCTGCACTCCGGGCAAACACCACCCCCTCCAGCAGCGAGTTGCTGGCCAGTCGGTTTGCCCATGCACGCCTGTGCAGGCCACCTCTCCTATCGCATACAGGCGGTCAATGGAAGTTCGTCCGCGCAGGTCTGCTTTCACGCCGCCGCACTGGTAATGCGCTGCCGGCACGATGGGTATCAGGTGCTTTTCTACATCAATGCCAATAGTGGCACACTTATGATAAATAGAAGGAAAACCCTGTCGCACCTTTCCGGCCGGAAGATGGCGCACATCCAGGTATAGACAAGGACTGTTGTGGCGCTGCATTTCGGTGAGCACTGCGCGGGCCACGATATCGCGGGGAGCCAGCGAAGCCATGGAGTGATAAAGGTGCATAAAGTGGCTGCCGTCGGGCAGGACCAGCTCCGCCCCAGCACCCCGCAGCGCCTCACTGATCAGGAATACCTCCCCGTTTGGTTGGTAAAGCGCTGTCGGGTGAAACTGGAAGAACTCCATGTTCCGGATCTCGGCTCCTGCTCGGGCCGCCATGGCCAGTCCGTCGCCGGTGGCTATACCTGGGTTAGTGGTGTACTGGTATACCTGTCCCGCCCCGCCGGTAGCCAGCACCACCGCTTGCGCTTGTATAGACCGAACCTCGTTGGTGTGCAGATCCAGCACCTGTACGCCATAGCAAAACGTACCTGTGTCGCTGGTATCCGTGAGTAGTTCTATACCCATCTGATGTTCCTGCACCGAAATGTTCGGATGTCGCCGCACCGCCTCCTCCAAGGCCTGCTGTATGCTGCGTCCCGTGTGGTCTTTTACATGCACAATACGGTGATGGCTGTGGCCGCCTTCCAGCCCAAGGGCCATATCGCCAGATCCGTCCTTGTCGAAGCCCACGGCCATACCTTGCAGCCAGCGGATAGCGGCAGGCGCCTCCTGCACCATAAAGCGCACAGCCATTTCCCGGCACAGTCCTGCGCCCGCCTCGAGCGTGTCCTGCACGTGCTGTTCAAAGGTGTCGTTAGGGTCGAGCACGGCGGCTACACCGCCCTGTGCGTAGGCCGTATTGGTTTCGGAAAGGGTAGCTTTGCAAAGCACCAGTACGCGGGAATGGGCAGCGGACTGCAGGGCAAACGTAAGCCCTGCAATGCCACTGCCCAACACCACGAAATCAAAATCTGGCACTTTCATTTTTAATGAACTGGACTAGGGTTGTGTTGGCAAAGGACCATAGGATTTCTCACCATAACTGATTGTTGCCTCACCTATCGACCTCACTTAATTTCAAAACTTCAAATTCTAAGAAAAGGCCAGCATGCGCTCGATCGGCAGCAAGGCTCTTTGACGAATATCCTCCGCCAGATCTACGGTATACATCCGCTCCGCTTCCGTGCCGATGGCCCGCAATGCCTGCAGCGTACGCTGTATCGTAATCTGCTTCATGTGCGGACACTTGATGCATGGCACTATAAATTCTTTCTCCGGATACATGCCGCGCAGGGTCGCCCCTAAGTCACACTCCGAACCCAAGATGAACTGCCGTGACTGGCTCTCACCTACAAAACGCAGGATATCCGATGTGCTGCCCACCACGCCGCCGGCTCCTGTCAGGGCATCGGCTACGGTGTCGTCCGGCACTTCCCAATGCACGAGTACCTGGGCCTCGGGATACATCATTTTGAGTCCGTTAATACGCTGTGGTGTGAACTGTTCGTGCACCTCGCATTTACCTTCCCAAAGGATCAGTTCTTTGCCTGTCTCCGCTTTGATGCGGGTCTGCAGATTGCGGCCCATAAACAAGTCTGGCAGGAAAATCAGCCGGTCGGAGTCGAAGGAACGGGCAATGTTCAGGGCATTGCGGGAGGTACAGCAGATGTCGGCTTCGGCTTTGGTCTCCGCGTAGGTGTTGATATAGGCCACCACCGGCACACCCGGGTACTGCGCCTTGAGCTTGCGCACGTCGGCCCCGGTGATGCTCTCAGCCAGCGAACAACCGGCCTCAAAGTTCGGCAGCAATACCTGCTTGGCCGGGTTGAGTATTTTGGCGGTTTCGGCCATGAACTTCACACCGCAGAAAATGATGTTATCAGCTTCCACACTTTTGGCGGCCACACTCAGTCCGAGCGAGTCACCCACAAAATCGGCTATACCGCCATCAACGTGCTGCACCTGCAGTTCGGGCGACATGTAGAAGTGGGACAAGATCACCGCGTTCTTCTCACGCTTCAGTTCCCGGATCTCTTCCACCGCCTCCTGCAAGGCGGCAATCTCTTCGGTTTGGGCAAAAGGGTGCATGGCTCTGAATTTTTCAGAGAAGGCACCCTGTGTCAGGGTCGCTGTCATGTTATGTGTTAGAATTGTTTGAGCTGTGCCTCAGGTCAGCTTGAGCTTAGCCGTTCAGCACTGGTTCAGGTTGGTTTTTGATGAAATATTTTCCGGTTTTCACGTCGTCTACCAGGCTCTGTATAGTCTTGTCGCGGAACACCTGCAAGAGGTGATCGCGGTAAACTTTGATCTCATCGTGGAGCGGACAAGGGTGCTTGTCGGAGCATTGCTTCATGCCCATACCGCATTTTTTGAAAGCCTCGAGCCCATCGATCAGGCGCACTACTTCCAGAATGCTGATTTCATTGGCGGGACGGTGCAGGAAGAAACCACCATGGGGACCTTTGATAGACGCGATCACGCCTTTGCGCACCATGTCCTGCAGGATCTTGCCCATAAAATGGGCCGGCAGTTCCAGTTCGTTCGCTATTTCCTTTATGCCTACCGCTTGCCTTCATCGTCGGCCATCGCGATGTATACAATGGACCGCAGGGCATATTCTGTTGTTTTCGAAAGCATAACCTTGTCTTTATATCCTGTGCTCGGATCGCAAATTTATCAGGTATTTCCCAGTAATCGCATTCCTTCCTCACTTATCATCTCGGGTGTCCATGGTGGGAGCCATACCAACTCCACCTTTATCTCCAGATTTGGAAAACGCTTGTGCAGCATTTGCTCGGCCGCCGTGGTAATGGTGCCACTCATGGGGCAACCCGGCGTTGTCAGTGTCAACTCCACCCGCAGTGCCTCCTTATCTTCGTCGACCACTACTTTATATACCAGTCCGAGGTCGACAATGTTTATACCTATTTCAGGGTCGATGATATACTTGAGCGCCTCATACGCTTCGTTGACGAGCTCCTGTTCCTGCGTTTTCATATCCAAATGGTTTTAAATCTTTCACCTTGTGCAGCAGCACCTTAAACACATTGCCCGCATACAGCACCGCTGCTATGCACAGCAGTATCGCCCCCAGCAGGATCACTGTTTGCTCTGCCAGCAGCACCCCTCCCAGCAAACCCACCAGACCGACAATATAGGCGATGTTCTGCCAGCGCAGCAGCGTCACGCTATACAGGTCTTTGGGCATGGGCGTTTTGAAGCGGCCGACATAGTCTTCGTAGCTGTGCATCCAGACGATGAATGGCAGCGTCTTGAAGGTCTGCCCCAGAATCAGCGCCGATACAAAGCCGAAGAAGATGGACAGCCCATACACCAGGTATAGCGAAGACAACAGGTGCTGTGGTAAGCCAAGCTGCAATGTCACCACAAAGACCAGCACAATAGGCAGCACCAGCAAGGCCAGCGCCACGAAGGTCTGTTTCATGCCCAGATCCAGGTCAGGCCGTTTGGCAAGACATTTGGCCTGGTACAGAAAGTAGAGGAAGCAACCTATACCGGACACTACCATAGCCGCATAAAGCGCATAGTAGCCTTTGTGTACAAACAAGTGGTCTGCCGCGAAGAGGACCAATCCACCGTTGATCAGGTAATAGCTCCAGTTCAGGCTTCGGGTATCTTCAGGGTGTGCCAGCAGGAACATCGGAATCAGTTTGGAACCTACGCCCACGATCAGGAGCAGGAACCAACCCGCCATACCTAAGTGCGCATGCAGTTTCAAATAATGCACATGGTCCTGCGGCAGAAAAGGATACTGAAAGTTGAAGACCATCAATACGCCTACCAGCCCGTAGCCACCAGCCATACAACTGAAGTAACCATAAAATCTGCTTCTACCCCCACTTCTTCACTTGCCGGGCAGTTTGCACCACGTTATAGGCAAAAAGTAAAAATGAGACAAAAAGCAGGCAGGCCGCAAGGTGCATGATGGTACCCACCCAGAAATTCCAGAAGGCGATGGAGAGCAGGATTGTACCTGTTGACAGCATCGCAAATGCTACCATACCTAATTTATCGCTGTAGAGTCTCACTTCCAGCACCACCGGCAGCAGTTGGTAAACCGAACCGAAGATGATCATCGTAGCCCAGCCCAATGCCGCCACGTGTGTCATCGTGAGCAGCTTGGGATGAAAGTAGTGTCCGCCGAAGGAATCGGTGGAGAATACCAGCAGCAGACAAAGCACCACAAAGGTCACCGCCGCGAAGGCGTAGTGCGGCAGCACAAGCCATTTAGATGGTGAATTGGAAGTAGTTGCGGCGCTCATGATGGTAATTATTTATTGTTAATTGCTGGTTATTAATGGTTTGGTATCACATGCTATAAGCCGTATATGTCATCTCGAAAGAATTGAGAGATCTGGATCATTAATTTCTGTTCACAATTTCCAGATTTCTCCCGATGGTCGAAATGACATAAGTCATCTAAAAAGACAGCATTGGTCCGGCATTTAGCTATCCATACTCTTGCCCTCGCTCGCCTCTGGCGAGTGTGAGCTATTTGGCGGACTCTGGCCGCTTGGAGTTATACCTGTCAGTACAAGTGGCGGGACGCCACTGGATAGCTCACATTCGAGGGACGCGAGCGAGGGCTTTATCTATATATCAACAGGTATACCTCATTTGGCCCTACTTCTTTTATACTCACTTTAAATCCCCTCTCCGCCAGTTGCGGCAACAGGAACTGCGGTACCTTACGGTGATGCACGTACAGCGCCCCGTCTTTTGGAAGTGTTTCCAATGCGTTAAGTATAGACACCATCGGTTGGGGCATTTCCATTTGTCGCACATCGATGTGCTGTAGTGTGTCGCTATAACTGGCCAAAACCTCATCGAAATTCTCTTCGGTCCTGGAATCAGCGACCTCCAATTTCTCTCCTACACCCTGTCGCTTAAAATAGGTCTTCACCAAATTCGGTCCCAGCGTTTCGGTATAGTACTCGAAGCCTTTGGGGCGCACGATCGCGATGAGCGGAATCGGTTCGAAGGTGTTCACAATGCAAAGCACCTGCTCGGGACTCAGCTTGTTCACCACATCCATGATCTGCAGGAAGGGGTCGTCGCCCTTGGCAATGGTCTCGCGCACGTCCAGCACGATGGTGTCTGTTGCCTTTAGATTCTCCATAAAGGCAGGTCTTTCCAAAACATCGGTTTCCATGGGTATTGCCCTTTTGTTGTGAGTTGGTGTTGACGCGACACTGAAGCCCAGCGGCTGCAGCTTTTCATAAAAATCCTCCACCCTACACTTTCCTATGCGGGCAGCGTCGGCGATGGTGACCCGTGATGCCAGCACTTTGCGTAGCACGGGGTTACGCAGCTTTTCAAAGTGCTTGTTGATCGACACGATAGCCTCTATTGCCGCAGGGTTCTCCCGCAGAATAGTCGAGATGCGGGTGGTGGCAGAAAGCTCCATGGCTAGGCTACCTTTTTGTGCTCCCAGAAAGCGGGCGTGAACTCGTCTTTCGGTTCCTGCAGGTCGTGCTCCAGCAAGCGGCCTACATCCGCCAACTCTTCTGGATCGGCCACTGTTTGCAGGTATGGAAACAGCTCGCGTTCCTCCCAACGGATGTGGTCGGTCAGGTCCTGTTGCAGAGTGGCCACCAGCGAGGTGTTCACCGTTTTCTGTTTATTGATCAGGCCGATGATGGCTTCGATCAACTGGTGCTCTTCGTGCAGCCGAAGCGAATTTACATCGTCTTCTGGCAGCAGTCTTTTGAGGATGATCTCCTCTTCGCGGCAATGCGCTTTGAGCACATTTTTCCAGAAGTACTGGATGTACTGGCGCATGACTTCCAGCGAAGTGCCATTGGCTAAGCCTTGCTTAAGCTTCCAGCAGAACAACAGTCCGAAGTGGTGCTCCCGTGAGAGCGGCACCAGGCTCTTGTCGCGTTTCAGTGGTTTGGTTGCAGTTGTCATAGTGGTAGTGTTTTACCTCCCCCGACCCCCTCCTTTTTCAAGGGCCCCTACCCCTAAAACAGGAGGGGGAGTTGGAAAGGGTTGTTTTTCTTTGCTCTTGGTCATCTGGATGTTTGCTCACTGATGTAAACCCACCCCTGCCCCTCCCAAGAGGGGAATCTTCGGTTGCTCCTTTTCTTCAGGTATAAGCGCTGGGGCTACTGTTTACCTGTGTATGATTAACATCCCCCTACCCCCTTCAAAGGGGGACTCTCAACAAATGATTTCCCAGTTATAGGGACAGGTCGCGACCTGTCCGAATCATTCCCCAAAATTCCCCTCCTGGGAGGGGCTGGGGGTGGGTTAATCGTGCACGAGAATCCTGTTAATCCTGGGGGT
>NZ_AKIS01000137.1:0-12760 GCF_000277005.1 Pontibacter sp. BAB1700
TTTCAAGTAACTAACATATTTGTTATACTTACAATCGTTGGAACCTAATTGCAATTAGATTAATAAATTAACTACAGTAAAAGTACTATACTTTTATAGCGCTCACTTTTAAATGTAAGACCATCGATAACTAAAAATGATGAAAATAAAATTACCCATTAATTTTGCTCTACTTTTAACTCTTGGCTTATCAAGTTGTGATTCAGGTTATGCGGATAGCAGCTCAATATCATATGAAGAAGCCAAACTCTCAATTGAACAACAGGAAAAGCTATACCCGTTAAATTTTGTAGATGTTGATGGCACTTATAGAAAAAATTTCATTGGCGAATGGGTATTAGAGGGTAAAATAAATAGCACAGCTACTTTAGCAAAGTACAAAGATGTAGTGCTTGATATCAAGTACTATAGTAAAACTGAAACCCTTATAGGCAGAGACAGAGAAATTATATATGACTATTTAGCACCAGGTTCGAATGTTAAGTTTAAAATAAAAACTTTTGGTCCCAAAGGAGCCAAAAGTGTTGGAATTGACATTGCAGACGCTGCCACAGCAAATTAATATTCCCCTTAATTTTACTCTCCAATTTTTAAATGTCTATACCTTCCAATATAACAAAAGAGCACCTTTTCAAGGCTATTGAAAAAATAGACATAGAAGGTATTCCATTAAAAGCACATTCCTCAACTTATGATGTGGTATTTAATGGTAAGTTATACCCTCCAAAGCTTGTATTATCCTACGCCAATATTTTTGCAAATAACAGTGAGCTTGATAGAAATAACTTTGAAGGGGGGCTAAATACACCATGCTTCAGAATATTAGAGGAGAATGGCTTTAAAATTCAAAAAAAATCAAAGCCATTCTCTGATACCGTACTAGCATTCCTTTTACAAGCTCAAAGTGATAGTCTAAAGACTAAGCACTTTCTTCGGGAATTTCAGGGGCTAAGGGTCGAAGTAAGCTTTGGACAAGGAAATCCAGCGCGCGTTCCATGGTTGGCACTTTTGAGAGATGGGCAATCTGTTTCTAATGGAATTTACCCAGTGTTCCTATACTATAAGGAAGAGCAGTTACTTATATTAGCATATGGTTTAAGTGAAACGCAAGACTCTAAAAATAGCTGGGACTTAAAATCTTCTTCCCAAACAATCTTAGAGCTTTTTACTACCAAATTTGAAACTAAGCCTGCAAGATACGGCAGCTCCTTTGTACATAGTCATTACCTCATTGATTTAGACGCTTCTAATTTCGGATTAGATACTAATCAAATTGATAAAGATTTAGCAGAGGTTATAGATGTGTACAACAATCTTCCATTAGGAATAGCTAAAAAGGAATTCATCAAAGTGGTGCCTCCTATTCAAGAAATTGATAGAGAACAAATAAACTTTGATTACAGAAGTTTTTGTCAACATGCAAAAGAAGCCGGACTGAGTTTCACAGATAATTTAGTCATCCGCTTTATATCTTCTCTTTGCACTAAACCCTTTGTAATTCTTACAGGCCTTGCCGGTTCAGGCAAAACGAAGTTAGCACAGGCTTTTTCACAATGGATTTCGGAAGCTGAAAGTCAGGTTTGTATAGTACCCATCGGTGCTGACTGGACTAACCGTGATCCTCTTTTGGGTTTCCCAAATGCATTAGATACAACAAAATATTCTATTCCTGAAAATGGAGCTTTACAGCTTCTCATTAGTGCTAACGAAAATCCTGATAAGCCCTATTTTCTTATTTTGGATGAGATGAACCTTAGCCATGTAGAGCGCTATTTCGCGGATTTTCTTAGTGCTATGGAATCACAAGAACCTATACCGCTACATGCTGAATCAGGTATAGATGATGTTCCAAACAGTATTAAGTTACCAAAAAACCTTTTCATTATTGGTACGGTCAACATTGACGAGACAACCTATATGTTTAGTCCGAAGGTGTTAGACAGAGCAAACGCCATTGAGTTTAGAGTAACAGAAGATGAAATGGGAGCATATCTAAAAAATGTAGCCAAGCTAGACCTTAATAAGCTAAAAGCCAGAGGTGCTAACATGGCGTCCGATTTTGTACGCAAGGCTCAAGATGAATCTAATGGATTCAGTGATTCAGAGAACTTGAATACAAACCTGTTAATGTTTTTTAAAGAGCTCAAAAAAGTAGGTGCTGAGTTTGGTTACAGAACAGCTTCAGAAATTAAAAGATTCTCAGAAGTTGTTCACTCACTTGATTCGGGTTGGTCTACCAATGATATCATTGATGCCGCAATTATGCAAAAGTTGCTTCCTAAGCTACATGGTTCCAGACGTAAAATAGAGCCTAGTCTAAAAGCCCTTGCCAGCCTTTGCCTTGTAGAACAAATAGATGCTACTAAACTTTTAAATGCACCTGAAACCATTGATTTTAAGAATGCTGCAAAAGTAAAATTTCCAATATCGCTCGAGAAGATTTCCCGAATGCATAAAGCTGTATTGCAGGATGGATTTACAAGCTTTGCGGAAGCTTAATAAGTAGGGCTATGGCAAATCCTACTCAATCTGTAGCGGTTGCTTTGACAGATGGCAGCTCCGTTACTCTTACCATATTTTCTGAATCTGACTTAGAAGCATCGTTACAACTAATTGATGCTGCAGAAGCTACTGAGAATGGCGAAGCTCCATTACAACTCTTGGAAGGCTTTTCCTATGAGTATCAGATAGAAAGCAACTATAAACTGCAGGAGGTACCCAAGATCGTTACTCCTTCACGCGCAAATACATCATCAGGACGCATCACTCCGAATATCTATGTTGGTTCTCTTGTCATGGATATCCTCCAAAAGGATACCTGTGAAAAAAAGGGGTCTATTACCTTTGAGGTCAGGTCTATAAAGACTTCTTACCGGCACGATTACAGGTTTATGTTGGAAGACATAACAGAGAAATGTACTGATCTGCTGATGCAGTACACCTCGCCTGTATCACAGCATTTTACAGTAGATTTTAATAAAGATCCCCAGACCCTGTATCAGCGGTTTGCTTTCGTAAAGTCTCTGATAGAATCTTCAGATTTTAAGGAAGCTGCACATCGTATTGTATCCTCTCCTGTAACAACATGGACTGATAAAGAGGAAGAGCGGGATATCAGAAGAGCCAGACGTATAAACAACGCTACTATGCGTCAATTTATAACCAGCTCAAGCAGACTAGAATTACCGGCTACTCATCCGCTTCATGGTCGTTTAGCTTCAGTTCCTGCAAGACTTAGAGTCAAAAACAAATACGAAACTGTAGATACACCAGAGAACAGATTCGTTAAGCATGCACTAACTAGTTTCACTCAGTTCTGTACCGAAATTCGGATTCGGTTTTCAGAAGATAGTCGCGCCTATCAGGAAGTCATGCAACTTGAAGAGGTACTGGAAAACTTTTTAAGCCATTCTGTTTTCAAAGATGTATCCCCACCAACTTCTTTAAACTTAAATAGCCCTGTTCTTCAAAGAAAAGAAGGCTACAGAGAAGTACTGCGTGCCTGGCTCATGTTTGACATGGCCGCTAAACTAATCTGGAAAGGTGGCAATGATGTATACAGTGCAGGTAAGCGTGATGTAGCTACACTTTATGAATACTGGCTCTTCTTTACATTACTCGATATTTTTAGAGACCTGTTTAAAGTAGAGCCATCTACTTTAGAAGAGCTTATAAAACCTACTGCAGATGGACTTGAGCTTCAACTTAAAGCTGGCGATTTTATTCCTTTCCAAGGTATATTTGATGCTGGAGGACGGAAGTTAAAAGTACAATTCAGCTATAACCGTACCTTCAAAGGAAACCAAGCTTACCCTTCCGGAGGAAGCTGGACAAAAGCTATGCGTCCTGACTATACATTGAGCATCTGGCCGGAAGGTATAAAGCCTAAGGATGCAGAAGAGCAAGAGTTGATTACTCATGTGCATTTTGATGCTAAGTATAAGGTATCTCACCTGACAGAAATAATAGGTGATGACAACCTAGATTTAAGTAAGGAAAAAGAGGAACAGAGAAAAGGGAATTACAAGCGAGAAGACCTTTTAAAAATGCATGCTTATCGGGATGCAATCAGAAGAACCGGAGGTGCTTATATTCTGTATCCGGGCTCAAAGCATTTCAATAAATCTGGTTTTCATGAAATAATACCTGGCCTTGGGGCATTCCCTATCAGCCCCTCCAGAGACAATAATGGAATCTCTGATTTAAAAGCTTTTATTTCAGAGATTATAAACCAGATTCTCAACCGGGCTTCTCAGATGGAGCAGCTATCGTATAGAACCTATTATATTCATAAAGACGGACCGTCTGATATTTTACAGGAATCTATACCTGAAAAATATGGTAATGAAAGAACACCACCTCCGAATGATGTACATGTTCTTGTAGGTTACTTCAAGGACACTAAGCATCTAAATTGGATTAGCCAGCAACAACTTTATAATGCAAGGATAGACAGCGATAGAGGTTCTTTGCATCTCGGCCCAACAGAGGCTGGAGCCAAGTATTTACTTTTACATACAAAGGCTCAACTCACAACAGGTGAGATCTGGAGAATTAAAGAGAGAGGACCACGTGTTTTTTCAAAAGAGGCTATGATAAAAAGAAATTATCCCAATCCTTCACAACCTTTTTATCTGGTTTATGAAATAGAGAAGGTAAGTGCTCTAGAATTTGAGAATATGGAGTGGGACATTAGACTCTTAGAAAAACATAGAAAAGGAAGAGGTTCCGCTCTGCCTTTTGCTGTTTCTTTAACGGAGCTAATGAAAGCCAAAGTATAACATTCCCATGCACATCATCGACAAACTCGCCTGGATCGAAATCCAGGACGGTAAAATACTGAGCACCCGCAGCAAGGGCAGAACCAAATACTATTTCCCCGGTGGGAAAAGGGAGGCGGGCGAGAGCGACTTCGAGGCGCTATCGCGTGAAATAAACGAAGAGCTCAGCATTTCCCTGATCGAGGACAGTACCCGATTCCTGGGTGTATTTCAGGCGCAGGCCGACAGCCATCCGGATGGGGTGCAGGTGCAAATGACCTGCTATACCGGTGCCTACACGGGCACCATCGCAGCTTCCAGTGAAATAGAAGAAGTGGTGTGGCTTACCTACCAGGACAAGCACCTGACTTCACCAGTGGATCACATCATTTTCGACTGGCTGAAGGAGCGGGAGCTTATTCGCTAACCACCCCTATTCCATCACTTCCGGCTTCGGAAAGGTAAGGCCGAAACGCTGGCAGAGGCTGGGCACGCTATCGAAATCCATGTCGAGGGCGTACTTTTTATTTATCTCAGCGAATTTGTTCATATCGCCCCAGGCGGCTGCTACTTCCCGGAAAAAGTCTTCGAAACCGGCTGGTGAAATAACCTCGATAATCAGGCAGGGCTCGTCGCCGGCGTTCCAGAAGGTATGCCACTGGCCACGCGGCTTGAATACCCAGGTACCCGGCTCCGCTATTACCACATCGTCGCCGAGTAGTGCCCCGAGCTTCCCTTTGATTACATACGAATACTCGTCCTCGTTATGATGGCGATGCAGCGGGGCAGCCAGTGCATGTGGTGCAAGCGGATGATGCACCACCGAAAAGCGTTTCCCGGTAGCTGATCCGTCTATTTTCCAGTGCACCCCAAATCCCCCGAAATCAAATTTAGCGCCTTCATCGGCTTTTATGGCTGTTGGCTTGCCCATGGCTTGGTCTGTTTGTGAATATGCTCTTGCTTTGCCTTATATTTACGAGATTGACACCTCCTTTGGAGAGCAGCCCGACCATAAATTTTCTCGTCGTGCCAACTGTCTGACCGCCCCGCTAAAAGCTTCTCTAATTTAATCTCCCCACACACAGCTTCCCTCCCACACTTCCCGTACATTTGCGTTATGCTGCAGGAGCTGAGACAATTTTTCAGGAGTACCGACTTTGTAAAGGCGCTGGTAATCACCTTTGGTGCCGCTGTGCCTGTTTCGCTGGGGCTCTGGCTCGGGCAGGTGCCCTATTTTCTGAGCGTTGCCATGGGCGTGGTGCTGGCTTCGGGAAGCGATGTGCCGGGCAGCCGGAAGCATAAAACCGTCGGCATCCTCGTTTCGGCGGCCATTGCCATGCTGGCCAGTATTGCCATTGGCCTTGCATCGGGTAGTCTATACCTGCTGCTTCCGGTGCTGGCGGTACTGGTGTTCGCCATCTCCTTTATTTCCGTGTATGGTTTCCGGGCTTCGCTGGTGTCTTTTGCGGGCCTGATGGCCATCGTGCTGAGCTTTGTGCATGCGCATACGGGCGCCGACATTTTTATACACGGCCTGCTGCTGGGCACCGGTGGCCTGTGGGCGCTGTTGCTTTCGCTTGTCTTCCATTCGCTGCTGCAAAGGCGCCAGGCTGAAAACCTGATCATTACCTGTCTGCGGCAAACGGCCCGTTACATACAGCTGCGCGGCAAGCTGACAACGGAGAGCCCAGACCAGGAGGCGCTGCAGAAGGAGCTCTACAACCTGCAGGTGAAACTGAACGAGACGCATGAAGCCCTGCGCGAAGTGCTCCTGCACGAAAGGCAAAGCTCGGGTACCTCCAACTACCACCGCAAGCAGCTCCTGATCTTTATCGAGCTGATCGACATACTGGAATTATCGCTGGCCAACCCGGCCAATTATGAGCGCGCCAGAGCGCTGTTCGGGCAGTCCGTCAGGGTGCTGCTGCCTTTCATTAAGCTGGTTTTTGAGCTGTCGGCCAAGTTGGACGATCTGGCTGACAGTATGGAGCAGGGTCATGCCCTGTCAGCTGAAAAAGACCTGGAGCCCTTGCTGCAGAAGTGCAGCGATAGCATCCGAGCTTACGTGGAAGAACTGAAACTGCCGGATGCCCGGGAGGGTGCGCTCCTGCTCCATAACCTACTGGACTACGAGGAAAAGCTGCTGCAGAAGATCAGCTCCATCGAGCGGTTATACCTGAACCTGGAAGAGCAGCAGAGCATTGGTCTGCAAAGCAGGGAGAGCCGGCAGTTTATCACCCAGCAGGATTATGATGTCCGGATCCTGCGGGATAGCTTCTCACCAAAGTCGCCCATCTTTAAACATGCCGGCCGACTGACGATCGCAATGCTGCTGGGTTATGTGCTGGGTATCATCTTCCCGATACAAAACGCTTACTGGATCCTGCTCACGATCGTGGTGATCATGCGGCCCGGCTATACCCTGACCAAGGCGCGGTCGAAGCACAGGCTCTACGGCACCTTGCTGGGTGCTGTGATTGCGGGGCTGGTGGTGCTCCTTGTGCAGAACGTTTACCTGTATGCCGTGCTGGCCCTGGTATCGCTGATCCTCTCCTTCGCCTTTATCCAACGCAACTACCGCACCTCCTCTATTTTCGTTACTACGGGCGTCATCTTTATCTACGCCCTCATCACCCCGGATGCCTTCGACGCGATCCAGTTCCGGGTGATCGATACCCTGACAGGGGCTGCTATTGCCTTTGGGGCTATCTCCTTTTTGTGGCCTTCGTGGGAGTCGCTGAGCATCAAAGGCAACATTGTGAAGGCCCTGCACGCCAATCGCAGCTACCTGGCCGAGATTGACAGGTATAGCCAGCACACATCGCAGAACACCACGGATTATAAACTCGCCCGAAAAGAAGCCTTCCTGCAGATGGGCAACTTGAACGCGGCTTTCCAGCGGATGAGCCAGGAGCCGAAGTCGGCACAGCAGCAACTGATGGAGATCTACGAGATCGTCGGCCTGAACCATACCTTCCTGGCGGCTGCGGCGGCGCTGGGCACTTTTATCCGGGATAATAAAACAGAGGCCGCCCCGGAAGACCTGCACCTGATCATCAGATCGATAGACGCCAATCTGGCGCAGGCGCTGCAAACGTTGCAGGAGGAGGCACCACAGGCTGAAACGGTGGCCCTGGAAGAACTGGTGGAGGCCTACGACCACCTGGAGGGAAGGTATAACGAGTTGGTAGCCATCCGTACCCGCGAACTGGCCGGTGCCACGTACAAGCCCATCGCCCCTGGTTTTCTGAAAAACCTGAAGGAGGCCCGCCTGATCTCTGATCAGCTGAAGTGGCTGCACACTATCTCCGGCAATCTGAAGAAAGCAGTAGCGGAACTGGTCTGATCAGCATGGCCTAGCTGCTGCACCGCTGCAGATAGCTACGGCATTTCATATACATTTCCCTTATCTTGCGTTAAATTACGCTTAGCACAACCTACCACTATGTCCCATCAGCCTCACTACTCTCCCATGGCCCGGCAGTTGTTCGGCCAGTTCCTGGATCAGGAAATAGACCGCGACACCCTGGTCGGGCGTTTGCAGGAAATGGAACTGCAACTGCAGGCGGATGCCGGGGATGAAAGCGAAGACGACGATGACGAATTGATTGTCCAGACACTGCGCATCCGCATTTTTGGAGGCGACACAGCGGGCGTCAGCATCCGGGAGATAGAGCAGGACCTGCAGGACCTCTCCCACCCCAACGCCCAGATCCTGATGCGGGGCATTGCCTTTGGTCTGGCAGAAGATGAGCTGGAGGTACACTTCGAATAGAAAAATAACGTACCTTTAGGTATACCTTAACCCTATACCTATGGCAAAGTCACAAGACGCAAAAAAGGACATAAAGAAAAAGCCAGCCAAAACTCCAAAGGAAAAGCAGGCGGCCAAACTCGAAAAGAAAAAGAAAAGCTACGATTAGCATATATGCCCTGCCCTAATTGGCAGGTATAGCATACAGCCTATTGAAAAGCAGCAGCCCCAGCGGTTGCTGCTTTTTTATTTTAGCCCATTCATCCTCGTCGAGCTTCAGGCGGCTATCCACACGCTATAACAACAGGTATATAATTATGCTGATTTATGTATGTAAATAACAGACAACCTGTATATTTGCGTCTTTCTATACCTAGCTTAAGTTTATCTGCCACCAGCCTATGAAGCAACTTTTACGCCTGCTGCTCGGGATTATCCCGTGCTTTTTTCTTGCCTGCGATTATAGCCCCTCGGGGAGTCATTTTGAGGAGGTAAACCCTCACGTCGACGTTGTTGGCGATATCCAGTTAGACAACTTCCCGGAGCAGGACACCCTGATGCTGCGGGGATCGGTCAATCTACAATTCAATGTTTCCCTTCCGGGGCGCACCATTTATTCTGTCGAGCTTTTGCTGGATAAAAAATCGCTGGGCACGGCTACGTCAGCCACAGGACAGCGCCAGTTGGAGACAACCGATTTTGCCGACGGCTATTATAAATTACAGCTGAATGTGGTAGGCAACTCAGGAACAGGCAGCCTGGCAGACAAAGCAGGGCCGAGGGTGTACAGGTATACAGAACGTGGGTGGTGTACATCGATAACACCATCCCAAAACCCGTTACGCTCACGAGCGTGAAAGCCGAAGATGGCAGTCTGAAGGTGGAATGGAAAAAGTACAGGGGAACCGGCTTCCAGAAGTATGAGATCATGCGCCAGTATCCGGGCCAACAGTTCACCAGTGTGGTCGTTGCCACGATTACCGATCCGAACCAGACCACCTGGTTCGACACCGACTACCTGGGAGAGCGGGTTTCCTATAACGTGGTGACGCGGGTAAACGGCTACTATTATAACCTGTACAGCAATTCGATCCCTTACTTTTATCCGAAACCGCAGGTGCTGAGCAGCACAATCAGCCCAGCTAAAGAACTTATTATCACATTCAGCTCCACTCCATTCTACAGGAATCTTGGCAGCTACGAACTTACCCTGAATTCCAACAGGGTTTTTACCATGACCAATTCCAAGGATACGGTCGTTACCACACCTGCAAACATATTTGGGGAAGAGCTCCATGCCACCCTGTTTACCTACCCAAGTCATTCCCGGGAGCTAGCTCAAGGTATGAGGTGGACTATGCCATCTTATCAGGTCTGGGCGCTCCCTGGGGACCGCTGAGCGTCGAAGGTCTGTTTGGGATGCCCGCTTCCGGAAAGCTTTATTTTACTGACAGAGGCTATCTCAAGGTGGTGGATGCCGCCACCCGGCATGTCGAGCAGCAGCGGAGCATTATGTACCTGCAGGCCGACAGCGAAAAGCAGGACGTGATCTCCCAGGATGGCAAGATCCTGTATAGCATCATCGGCAATGCCGTTCACAGGCTGCACCCGCTCACGCTTCAGACGCTGGCGTCCTACGAACTGAACGACTTACTGCCAGAGGAACTCTATCATTTCAGTATGCTGGATGGCGTGAGCAACAACAACCGGCTGATTCTGCGGGCCCGCAACGCAGAGTATTACGAAGACACAATGGATCATGCCTATGTGATCGATATGGAGCAGCAAAAGGTCGTCACGGCAATTGAGGCTCATCTATCTTATAGCTACTCCATGATCAGTCCGGATGGAAAAATCATTAGTGCTGCGGATCAGGTATATGTGGAGCAAAGTAACGGCAGCTGGAAAAAGCTGTCGCTGACAAAGCAGGAGGCGAATACCCTTACCTTTCACAGGCCAGTCCGCTGTTCTTCACCACCAAAGGGACAACCATTTCCTTTTACTCCACGACGGATGGCACGCTCCAGTCAACCCTTGAAACAGAAAGAGAGTTGTACATGCCCGATACGGATCCTTTTACAGGCCACCTCTATGGCAGCAATTCTAACCAGGTCTTTATTTACAACAGCAGTACGGGACAGTTAGTCAACAAGCTCGAAGTAGCAGTTGGAACCCCGGTTTTCCTCTACAACAACACGCTTTATTCCGGTAACCGCTATCTGAAACTGTAAGGCTATGTCACACTTGAAAACTTTAATCCTGGCAGTATGCCTGCTGCTTTCTGCCAGTGCAGCCATAGCCCAGTCCAGGGTATACCTGGAGCCGCGGCTGGGCTTTGGCACTTTCCGGATGCAATCGATGAAGGAGCTGCAGCGCGTGATGATCGCCAACACCGACCTGAATGCGAAGGCAACTGATACCTTTGGCTCCTATGCTCAGTTCGGCCTCAATGTAGTGTCTGACCTGGGAGAGAATACACGGATTGGGGGTTTCATAGAGCACGGCTCCACCGGCGGCCGGGTGGCCTATTCGGACTATTCCGGTGAGTTTCTGTTGGACACGCCACTCAATTACAATGCTTTTGGCGGTTTATTTTATCACCACCAACCGATAAAAGAAAGTACGTTGCGATATGTAGTGGGAGCAGAACTGCATATGTTGATGACGAACATGAAGCTGCAGGCGTATACCAAGATCAATAACACGACTGAGAGCAGTGAAGATAAGTTTAACTCCTATGGTCTGGGGCTCAAGCCATTTGTGGGACTACAGTATCCGTTCCTTGATTTCCCGACTACCCTTTCACTAGGCTACTTATTGGATACGAACTATCCATTCCATGTGCCGGGAGAGCCCAAGCAGCAACTCAGGATCAACAGCAATAACAAAACGTTGCAGCCAGGCTGGGGTGGCCTGCGCATCAACCTGGCGGTCTCCATTCCAATCGTCCGGTAATCGCTCAACGGTGCTGCTCATACCTGTTGGCCTGCAGAATATGCTGCAGCGCTTTTATCTCCGTAGTCGTTAAGGATGCACCCTTGCCGGTCTGCAGCGCCTCGCCGAGCTGCTCCTCTGTTCGGATTCCCAGCACCGCCGCACTCACAGCCGGGTGGTGCAAGGTATAGCGCACCGCCACTTCAGCTGCCGGACGTGCTGCACCAGCCACGGTCTGAACAGTTTTAGCCATCTGCTGCACCTCCTCCGAGGTATAGCCGAGGTAGGGCTTAGCAGGTTTCCCGGCCAGCAGTCCCTGCGCCAGACTGCCACGGGCCAGCACCCCTATACCTTTCGACTGCAGCAGGTCCAGCACTGTTTCCTCTGGCCGTCGGTCGAGCAAACTGTACTGCAGCATGACACTGGCAATGTTGGAGCGCTTCACATACTCCCGTATCACATTGGGCCGGATGGAAGAAATACCATACTGCCGGATCTTGCCCTGTTGCCTGAGCAGCTCAAAGGCTTCGATGGTTTCATCGATCGGATCGTCGATGGTGCCGCCATGCAGCTGGTACAGGTCGATGAAGTAGGTCTGCAGGCGACGGAGGCTCTCTTCCACCGCCTGCAGGATGTAGCTCTTGCTTGGGTTCCAGTCCCAGCCGCTGCCGTCGGACCGCCACTGGTTACCGACCTTCGTCGCGATGATCACTTTGTCACGCATACCTGCAAAGGCCTTCCCAACCGTTTCTTCGTTTGCTCCCTTGTCGTAGAGATCAGCCGTGTCGAAAAAGTTTATACCTCCGTCCAGCGCCTGGTGTAGGAGTCTGGCATTCACCGCATGGTCGGCGCCCAGGGACATACATCCGAAGGCGATTTCACTGATGCGCAGGTCAGATTTTCCGAGTTGTTTGTAATGCATGTTGATCGTTTTATGTGGCTTCTAGCTATAGCGTGCTTTGGGGGAGAAGGTTGGGGAGAGCCCGATTGTCATCCCCCTGCCCCCTTCGAAGGGGACTTTAGGCACCTAACAATTTGCAGGTACAATAGGATTGCTGAAGCATAATGCGTTTCTGCAGAATTAACCCACCCCTGCCCCTCCCGAGAGGGGAATCTCTGCCATTACCAGTTTGTAGTCACCAACCTGTAGCATGTTTCTATAGACCACTTATACCGCTGAAAGGTATAGCAAGGCATACTTGCACGGCAGCTATAGAACAGATAGCCTAGCCAGGTGCGCCCTATGACACTCCACTGTTCGAGCGTTCAGCGAGTGGGGGTAGGGGCCCTCGATTTGGAGGGTCTTGACTTT